>NZ_JBFAET010000075.1:0-40624 GCF_040642095.1 Streptomyces sp. NPDC020362 | reverse complement strand
ACACCCCCCCCCCCCTTCCCCCCCCCCCGCTGTTTGCGGCCGGGGTGTGGGGGGGGGGGGGGGCGGTACTTTGCGGCCCCCCCCCCCCCCCCTCGACCGCATTGGCACGTCCGCAAATTCGTGCCCGAACTGACGCGTACGCGCCGCATATCCACTGTTTCCCAGCGGTACAAAGCACCTTGGTGGCAGTCTGCTCAGCAGCAGATACACAAAGTGTCAGGTACAGGCAGGCAGCCGGAGGTGCACGTCCCGTGGCGTCCAATGTCAATCCCACCGTCAGGCGACGCCGGCTGGGCCAGGAGCTGCGCAGGCTCCGCGAGCTCAAGGGCATGACGGCCGAAGAAGTGGCGGAGCGGCTGCTCGTGTCGCAGTCGAAGATCAGTCGGCTGGAGAACGGCCGCAGAAGTATCAGCCAGCGCGATGTGCGCGACCTGTGCGGGGTGTACGAGGTCGAGGACCAGCGCATCGTCGACTCGCTGATGGAGATGGCCCGGGACTCGCGGCAGCAGGGCTGGTGGCACACGTTCGGCGACATCCCGTACAGCGTCTACATCGGCCTGGAGACCGACGCCGAGTCGCTGCGGGTGTACGAACCCCAGCTGGTGACCGGTCTGCTGCAGACCCGTGCCTATGCGGAGGCCCTGGTGCAGGGCGCGTTGCCGGAGACGTCGACGGCGGAGATCGAGAAGCGCGTGCAGGTGCGCATGCGCCGACAGGAACGTATCACCGCCGAGGGCAACCCCCTGCGGCTGTGGGTGGTGCTGGACGAGGCGGCGCTGCGCCGGGTCGTCGGCAGCAGGCTGGTGATGAGGGAGCAGCTGGAGCACCTGATCGAGATGTCCCAGCTGCCGCACGTCACCGTGCAGGTCCTGCCCTTCGAGGTGGGCGCGCATCCGGGGCTCAACGGGCAGTACGCGATCCTGGAGTTCACGGACGCCGCCGACTCCAGTGTCGTCTACCTGGAGGGCGTCACCAGCGACCTGTACCTGGAGAAGGCGCTGGACGTCCAGAAGTACGCCGTGATGTACGAGCATCTGCGGGCACAGTCCCTCAATGTGGAGCAATCCCGGCAATACATCTCCGATGTAGCGAAAACCTACGCCGATTGACCCCTGCTCCACAGGAAGTGCCGGATCGTACACCGTGAGTCCGCTTTCTCGGAAGGCTCACTTGGAATATGCCATCCGCTTGAGTGAACGGCTACTCCGGCAGAGGCAGTTGCCCGGTAGCGTCGATCACGCCAATCAGACGACAAGGTTGGCGTGAACCGCACCACCAGCAACTCGCAACAGGAGTGGACATGGCACTGATTCAGGGCGCTTCGGAGACGTGGATGAAGTCCTCTTATTCCGCGGGCAACGGCGCCTGCGTCGAGGTCAAGTCGCCCACCACCGCGGAACTCGCCGTACGCGACTCCAAGGTCACCGAGGGGCCGATCCTGGCCTTCCCCACCGAGGCGTGGAACGCCTTCGTGGCCTCGGTCAAGGCGTAGGGAGCCCTCTCTGACGCTCCCTCGTAGACACGTCCGACGACAACTGCACAAGCACCACCCGCGCAGAGCCCTCTCGACGAGTCGCCGTCCTTGCCGAGGGGGCTCGGCCCCTTTCCTGTCGGGCCTGGTTCGCCTCCGGGGCGCCAGAGCCGGTGTCGGGACCACGACCGTACTCAGCCCGTCGGGCCTCCGCCCGCTCGAGCCCTCGACACCGGCGCGCCCCTTCGGCTCACTCGCCCTCGGCGGCCGCCTGCGAACGCACGGGGAAAGCCACGTCGCAGACCGGGTCCCCGGCTCCCGCCGCATCCCAGTCCGCGAAGTACACCTCGCGGCAGGGGCCGGCCATCTCCAGCCCCTCCTGGGCCATCCAGTGCTCCACCGCCTCGAAGGCGGCGAGGATCTGCGGATGCGCCACCTGCGCCTTGCTGATCCGGGTGTAGGCCAGCCGGGCCGCCGGCTCCACCCGGACCCGCGTCGCCCAGGGACCGCCGTGCCGCTCCACCCAGGCCCGGGCCGCCGCCTCGTCGGTCACCGGCACACAGGACTCGGCCGGCCCGTCGCTCTCCATCGACACCTCGGAGTGGTAGACGACGAACGGCGCAGCGGCGACGCCCCCGCACTCCTGCGCGGCCTTCTCCAGACGGCCCAGCGACGCGCCGATCCACGTCGGCAGCTCGTCCGCCAGCGTGTGCCGCGACTCGGTGATCACCACCTGCGCCGGCACGTCCACCGTTTCGACCACGAACTTCTCGTACATCTCGGAGCTCCTCCCCGACAGCCGTCCACGGAGGTACTCGGCGAGGGTCCGCTGCCCGGCCACCCGGGTCTCCACGGCCGCCCAGTAGGCGGCGAGCCGGTCGGCAGCCTCGGCGCCCTCGGCCCCGACCACCTCGGCGATCCCGGCCAGCGGCATGTCCAGCTGCCGCAGCAGAGCCACCAGACGGGCACGCTCCACCTGGCCGGCGCGGTAGTAGCGGTAGCCGCTGGCCTCGTCGACCTGCGCCGGCTCCAGCAGCCCGAGGCGGTCGTACAGCCGTAGCGCCTTGGCCGACAGGCGGGCCCGCGCGGCGAACGCGCCGATGGTGAGCAGCTCCTCGTCCACGATGTCCATCCTCCGTCACCGGGCGGCTCTTTCCGCCCGGTGACAGGGACGCTCTCCCTTGCCCCAGGGGCAAGGTCAACCGGTCAGGCCAGCTGCTTCTCGATGGCCGTCACGACCTCGGCGGACTCCGGCTCGGTCTGCGGCGAGAACCGCGCCACGACCTGCCCGTCCGGGCCGATCAGGAACTTCTCGAAGTTCCAGCGGATGTCCCCGCTGTGTCCCTCGGCGTCGGCGAAGCCCACCAGACGCTCGTACAGCGCGTGCCGGCCCTCCCCGTTCACCTCGACCTTCTCGGTCAGCGGGAAGGTCACGCCGTACGTCGCCGAGCAGAACTCGGCGATCTCCTCGGCGGTGCCGGGCTCCTGCCCGAGGAACTGGTTGCAGGGCACCCCGAGCACGGTGAAGCCCTGCCCGGCGAACCGCTCCTGCAGCCGCTCCAGACCCGAGTACTGCGGGGTCAGGCCGCACTTGGAGGCCACGTTCACGATGAGCACGGTCTTGCCCGCGTACTGGGGCAGGTTCGCGGAGCCGCCCTTGAGGGCTCCGATCTCGGTCTTCAGCACGGAGCCGTTGTGGTCAGTAGTCGTCATGGTCCGGATGCTAGCCCCGGCGGGTTACGGCCCCGGGTTACGGGCACCTTTTTCCAGTCCCCGTCGACACCCGGCCGCCTCGGCTCCCGGCCGCCCCTGCTCCCGTCGGCTCCCGGCCCTCTCGGTTCCCGGCCTCCCTGCTCCCGTCGGCTCCCGGCCGCCCGGCTCCCGTCAGCCGTCCGCCGCCCCTGCTCCCGTCCGCGCCGGCTGCCCGCTCACCGTCCCCGTCCCGCCCGTCCGCCCGTCCCGGCCTCCATCAGCACCTGACCCGCCGGCGTCCGCGAGTAGAGCACCGACCGACCGGCACGCCACCGCTGCACCAGCCCCGCCTCCCGCAGCACCTTCAGATGCCGGCCCGTCGAGCCCAGCCCCTGTCCGGTGATCGCGGTCAGCTGCGTGGTGCTCATGGGGGAGCCGAGGAGGACGAGGACCGCGGCCCGAGCGGGTCCGAGCAGCGCGCCCAGACTCGCGGGCACGGCACGCTCGCCCTCACCCGCGAGAACACCGGCGCAGGGATAGACCACGGCGTACCGCTCTCCCTCCTCCCAGGCCACCCACCCCGTACGCTGCGGGGTCACCGGCACGAAGAGCAGCTCGGAGCCCGAGATCTCGCGGGGCGGGTACTCGTGCAGATTGACCTGGAAGCGGTTGTCCCCGAGCCATCGCGTCCCACCCGGCCGAAGCGAGTCCAGCACGCTCACCCAGCCACCCCGGCTCACCTGGGCGGTCCGTGCCATCACGTCCGCTTCCAGCACCCGCCGGCGCCGCTCCCAGTACGGAAGCACCGTCTCCTCCCACACCCACTCCAGCAGCGCGGCCGCCCGCTCGGGCAGGTCGTCCCGGTCCAGTGCGGCAGGGAGCGGCCCGGCGAGGGAGAGCCGCAGATGGGCGCGGGCGGCGGCGGGCCCGGCCGCGCGCACCCGGGCGACCTCGTCGGCGAAGCCCTCCCCGGCGCGCGGGGTGGGCGTGAGGAAGTCCGCGATCCACTCCCGGCCGAGCCCCGCCCGCACCAGCCGGGCCGTCACCGGGTCGGCCGTGAGCCGTGCCCGGTAGCCGGGCATATGGGCACGCAGCCACTCCCCCTCACCGGGATGCGCGCCCTGCCCCGAGTGCAGCAGCTTCAGACTCGCGAAGGTCTCGGCGAGGGGGGACAGGACGAACCGGCTGCGGGCCAGGGTGTCCGCGTTCAACTGCCACCAGCCCACGGCACCCTCTTCCCAAGACCTTTGCCGCTACCTGTGACACGACCTTTGCCGCTACCTGTGACACGACCCTCGCCATGACCTTCGCCACGACCCATGCCACGATCTCTTCCATGACCTTTCGCGTGACGGCGAAACAATAACGGGGCCTGCCGGGCCCGCCCGAGACTCCGGGGCATGCCCAGCTACCGATCCCTGTTCCGCACCCCGGAGTTCACCCCGCTGTTCCTCGGTGGGGCCCTGACGGCCGCCGCCCAGACGGTCGGCGGACTCGCCCTCGGCACGCTCGTGTACCGGGCGACCGGCTCCCCGCTGCTGTCGGCGATCAGCATGTTCGGCCCGTCGCTGGCCCAGGTGCTGGGCGCGACCCTCCTGCTCTCCGGCGCCGACCGCCTGCCCCCGCGCACGGCCCTCGTCGCCGTCTCGCTCGCCTTCGCGGCCGGTACGGCCCTCCAGGCACTGCCCGGCCTCCCGGCCGGCGCCCTCTTCGCCGTCGTCCTGCTGCTGGGCCCGGTCGAGTCCCTCGGTGGCGGGATCCGCTGGGGCCTGCTGAACGAGATCCTCGCCAAGGACGGCTATCTGCCCGGGCGTTCGCTGTTCAACATGATGAGCGGGCTGATGCAGATCACCGGGTACGCCACCGGCGGCGCCCTGCTGACCACCCTGTCCCCGCGGACCTGTCTGCTCGTTGCGGCGGCCCTGTATCTGACGGCCGCGCTGGTCCTGCGCCTCGGGCTCACCCGCCGCCCGCCCCGTGCCACCGGCCGCCTCTCCCCGGCGGCGACCTGGCGCACCAACGTGCTGCTGTGGTCCGTCCGCCCGCGCCGCCTCACCTATCTGGGCCTGTGGCTGCCCAACGGGCTCGTCGTCGGCTGCGAGTCGCTCTACGTGTCGTACGCCCCCGACGCGGCCGGCACCCTGTTCGCCTGTGCGGCGCTCGGCATGCTGGCCGGGGACGTGACGGTCGGACGGCTGGTCCCGGCCTCCGTACGTCCCCGGCTCGCGACGCCGCTGCTGCTTCTCCTGGCGACGCCGTACCTGCTGTTCTGCGCGCACCCGCCGGTGCCCGTGGCCGCGGTGTGCGTGACGGTGGCCTCCGCCGGGTTCGGGGCGAGCCTGGTCCAGCAGGAGCGGCTGATGAGCCTGACCCCGGACGAACTGGCCGGTCACGCCCTGGGGTTGCACTCGGCAGGAATGCTGACCCTGCAGGGCGTGAGCGCGGCGCTGGCAGGCTCGCTGGCCCAACTCACCTCACCGTCCGCGGCGATGGCCGTGATGGCAGTGGGCTCGCTGGCCGTGACCGGCTCGCTCGTTACGGCCGGGCGTCGTTCTCCTGCGGCTGCTGTTCCGGAACGCTCTTCGCGATGAGGTCGGCGGCGAGACCCAGGGCGTTCTGCATACCGGGGTTCTCCAGGGCCGGGTTCTCCAGAGCGGGATTCTGCGCGACGGCGTTCTGCGTGCCGGCATTCTGTGCGTCGCTGTTCTGCGCGACGGGGTTCTGCGTACCGGCGTTCTGCGTACCGGCGTTCTGGGCGCCGAGGTTCGCGGCGGCGCGGTCGAAGTACCGCAGCAGCTCGACCGGGAACGGCATCACGAGCGTGGAGTTCTTCTCGGCGGCGACCTCGACGACGGTCTGGAGGAGCCGCAGCTGCATGGCCTCGGGGGTGTCCGACATGATCCTCGACGCGTTGGCCAGCTGCTGGGCCGCCTGGAACTCACCGTCCGCGGTGATGACCCGGGCCCGCCTCTCCCGCTCGGCCTCGGCCTGCCGGGACATGGACCGCTTCAGCGACTCGGGGAGCTGGACGTCCTTGATCTCGACGCGGTCGATGTGGATGCCCCACCCCGCGGCAGGGCTGTCGATCATCAGCGCCAGCCCCTCGTGCAGCCGCTCCCGGTCGCTCAGCAGATCGTCCAGGTCGCTCTTGCCGATGATCGAGCGCAGGGAGGACTGGGCGACCTGTCCGACGGCGAAGTGGTAGTCCTGCACCTCGATGGCGGCCCGCACCGGGTCGGTCACCCGGAAGTAGACGACGGCGTCGACCTTCACCGACACGTTGTCCTTGGTGATGCCCTCCTGCGTGGGCACCGGCATGGTCACGACCTGCACGTTCACCTTGCGCATGCGGTCGGCGAACGGGATGAGGAAGGTGATCCCCGGCTGCCGGTGGCTCGGCAGTGCCTTACCCCACCGGAACACGACCCCGCGCTCCACCTGGTTGACGACCCGCATCCCGCTCTTCAGCACGATCAACCCGAGCAGGGCCACGAGCACCACTGCGACGACAGTGCCTTCCATGGCACTCCATTCTCCGACGCGACTTCCATCCGGTTCCGGACAACGGGGAGGACATCACGGGGGCGGCTCGTGGATGCGGTCGCGGCGTCAGGGATCCGTAAAGAAACCGACACGTGTGCGTCGCCGACCGTCCCGCGCGAAGAACCCCGCCGCACCCCTGATCGTCTTCCAGTCGGCCGCGCGGTGCACCTTGCGGGCGGCCGACTGCCGCAAGAGCCGGAACCACGGGGGACACATGCACGATCCGAATCCGACGCCCGAGGCCGTGCCCGCGCCCTCGTCCGCACCGCCGGAGACCGACACCCTGCCGCCGGAGGCGGAGACGCTGACGCGCTTCCTCGCGGCGGATCCGGCCGACCGCGTCCGTCTCGCGCCCGCCGTCGCGGAAGCCGTCGGTGCGGACACCATGGAGCAGATCGTCGCGACGACGCTCGCCCGCACCGGGACCCCCGTCACCGTCACGGACAGCCCCGACGGCCTGATCGTCACCGGCCCGCACGGCAGGGTCCGCGCCTGGGCCAAGCAGACTCCCGACGGCGAGGAGATCACCGGCCTGCTCCTCGAAGGAGTCCCCTACAAGCCCCAGGCCCGCGGCGGACGCCTCGCGGAATCCGTCCCCTGGCTGGTGTACCTCCTGCTGATCACCCTCTGGAACGTCTTCACCATCTGGACCGCCGACGACCGCACCTCATGGGGCGCGGGCATGGCCACCCTCGCCGCCATCGTCGTCTTCGTCGAGGGCCGTAGCGCCCTCGCCCAACAACCCCGTCTCCGGCACCGCTCGGTCCGGGCGCTCGCCCTCACCTCCCTCCTCTCGGCCTACCGTCTGCCGTCCCTGCCGAACGGGCACTTCACCCCGGCGCTGGGCATCGCCCTGGCGTTGCTCGTCGCAGGCGTGTTCCTGGTGGCCAGGGCCCGTCTCCACCACTGGCGCGCCCCCGTCTCCCAGCCTCTCCGCTTTCCCCTGGAGGGCACCTGGTACGTCCTCCAGGGCGGTGGCCGCCTCATCAACCACCACGCCGACATTCCGGAACAGCGCGGCGCCCTGGACCTGGTCGCCCTCGGCCCCCATGGCACCCGTACCCGTCCCGGCCACGACCTGACCGCGTACGCCGCCTACGGCCGCCCCGTCCACGCCCCCTGCAACGGCCGCGTCGTCTCGGCCGCCACCACCTTCCCCGACCAGCGGCCCGGCGAGATCCGCTACGAACCGCCCTACGGCAACCACGTCTTCCTCGACACGGGCCGCGAGATCATCAAGATGGCCCATCTGCGGCCGGGCTCGGTCACCGTGAAGCCGGGCGATGTCGTCGAGGAGGGCCAGTTCCTCGGCGAGGTGGGCAACAGCGGCAACACGACGGAACCGCACCTGCACCTGCATGCCGAACGTGACGGGGTGGGGCTGGATCTGCGCTTCGTCGGGGTCGGGGGACGGTTCTACCGGGGGCGCAGGATCCGGGGGGACGGGGCGAAGTAGGGCCCCGGGGAGCCGGGCCGAGCCGCGTGCAGAGCCGACCGGATCCCGGTCAGCCCAACCCCAATTGCTCGACTTGTTCTATTAATCCAGACTCGGCCGTAGTGGCACCATCCCCTGAAGGAAGGAGTATCCAGATGGACCTCATTAGCCACCTGCTCGGTACAGTGCTCGGCCTCCTCGGCGGCTTGCTCTAGGCAGTTACCGGCAGACCCATTCGGCGTAAGGCCGGCCCAGCCCCGTCGTGTCCGATGGCGGGGCCGGACGCCTTTGCGGACATCGGCCGTCCCACCGGCCGACGGCACCTCCCCGCACCTCAACCCCGGACCCACGGACCGCCGCGCCGCAACACCTGTGGCGCCCGGGCTCGCTACGAGCAGGATCCCGCTCGCCGCGCGGGCGGTCGATCACTACTGGTCGGCTACCCGTCGACCACTCGTCGGCCGATTCCTTGGCCGGCTCCTCGACCAGCTCCTCGACCAGCTCCTCGACCAGCTCCTCGACTACTCGTTGCGCTCAGCGCGGTGGCGCTCGATCTTCAGCGCGAGGTCGCTGCGCTCCCTGCGGGCAGCGTCGGCCTCCTCGCGCACCTTGTCGAGACGGTCCTCCAGCCGGCCGACCCGCTCGCGGTAGCGTTCGAGCTCGGCGCGCACGAACTCGGCGTCGGCCACCTGCTGCGCGGCTTCCTTTCGGATCCTCTCCGTCTCCTCCTCGAACCTCTGCCGGGCCTCGTCCAGCTCCGCGACGGCCATGTCCGCGGCATCTTCCGCCAGCGCGGTGCGCTGCTCGGCTGCCAGGGTCCGCTGAGCCGAGGCCTTGGTCACGGTCTCGATGCGTGCCTCGGCGGCAGCCGAATCCGTGATGATGGCCAGCTCCTCGATGTACACCGGCAGGTCCGTGGCCAGTTGGGACATGAGCGCCAGGAGATCGTCGCGACCGGCAGCGCCGTCCGTCATGGCTTCCACCACCTCCTCGACCGGGACAAGGTCCAGGTCGGGCACCTGGGCTGCGGGCGACGGCGTCATGGGCCGAGCGGCGGGCCGAGCCTCGGTGCCTGCCTCGGCCGCCTTCTTGGCCTCGGCCGCCTGCCGCCTCTCCTCCTTGCGCTGCTGCCTCTTGGCGCGGAACCTGCGGAAGGCACCCAGCGCGTTGTGCTCGGGGTGATCGCAGTAACGAGGCGCCGGGTCGTCGGGCGTCGGCGCGACCGGATGGGTGCATTCCGGGTAAGCGCAGACCGCAAGCGTCTCGACAGTCATCTTCCTGCCCTTCCAGGGATGTACGGAGCTCTCGAAGCCGAACCGGCATACCGACGCAACGGCGCCGACCGTTCGCACACGGGGATGTACCGATCACGCTAGACGCGGCCAGGGCACCATGGATGTCGCCCGAGCCGCTCGTCAGCAATCGGTAAGATCGCCCGCCGGTCTCGGCACTGTGATCGCCGCGGCGGTGACCGGGGCACGGTGCAAGGAACAGCAGCCTCCAGAACTCGGATGCCATGGCTTCGAGTTCGACTTCCCCGGGAAGGAGGGCAGCGGTGCCGAGCAATGTCGGCAGGGATGCGAGGGGCCGCCGGCCGGGCCGCACCTAGCCGGCCGGTTCGAGCCCCTTGTCCGGCGCGCAGAACTCGCACGGGGCGAGGATGCCGAGGGGATCGCGGAGCCCGAGGCGTATCTGATGCGGAGTGATGGGCGACGTCCTGCGCTGGATCATGGTGCAGTCGGCCAGATGGTAGAGCGCGGGCAGCGGGTGCGCCGGGTGCTTCTTCGGCTCGATGACGTATCCGGTCGCCGGGGGTTTGCCGGAGCCGGGTTTGCCGGAGTCCGCTACGGCGGAGCCGGGTTTGCCCGAGCCGGGTTTGCCCGAGCCGGGTCCGGCGGCGGGGGATGACGCCGGGCGCCGTGGCCCGGATCGCCGCTGCCGTGAGGTCGCGGCTTGTTGTTCGGCGGCGGCGAGGGCCTTGCGGGCCGCCTCGCGCCGGAGCTGCAGGTAGATGCCGACGGTCTCGTTGTCCGTTATCTGCCTGTCGAGATACGCCAGGATCGCTCTCAGGCGGGGCAGATCAGGCGGCAGCTCAGACATGTGTTCGATTCTATGCCGGGTGGAGCGCCCCTGGTCGCCCTGTGGAGCAGACTGCCCCGCGTCACCGAACCCTGAGCATGTGCCGTCGCACTCTGACGGATGCACGTTTGCGCCACCGAACGTTGAGTGCGCTGGTCGGAGGCTCGGCAAGGCGGTCCATGCCCTCGGGTCCGGGCTTTCAGAGGCGTGAGGTCAAGCCGCGGTGCCACTGATCCACATGCTGTTGCCACCGTGCGGCCTTAGCGTTCTGAACATGGGCATGAGGTGCTGCGTGGAATGACCGGTTCTGGCGAGCAGCCAGATGCAGCTGATCCGCTCGGTGCGGCCTTGGCGGCGGCTGTGCGCCGTACGAGTGCCTGGCTGGGGGGCGTCTATCTGGTGGACCCGGATGAGTCGGTGCTGGGCCTGGTCGCGCTGTGCGGTGTGCCGGTCGACGCGTTCACGCCGTGGTGGCGGAGTGCTTTCGCCCCGCCGGGTCCGCTGCGGGATTCGATACACGACGGGCGGATCGTCTGGCTGAGTTCCCTGGAGGAGCTGGCACGCCTCTACCCGCGTGCCGCGGCGAACCTCCCGTACCAAGTCGCGCTCGCGACCGCGCCCTTCACGCGAGTCCGACACTGCCGGGGTGCGCTGCTGCTCGCATGGCCTCCCGCCCGTGCGCCGCATCTCAGCCGCAGTGAGCGCCGACGCATCGCCTTCAGCGCCCGCCGCATCGCGGGCGTGCTGAACGCGGCTGTCCGCCCTCCAGTCATTCCGGAGCGGCCCCGTTTCGTCCCTCCCCGTCCCGAAGAGCCGACGCCGCAGTCCCCGTCGTCGGCGGCCGGCCTGGTCGAACGCCTTCCCCTCGGCATCCTCGCCCTCGACCTCGCGGGGCACATCACCTACGTGAACACCGCCGCCGTCGGGCTGCTCGGCAAACCCGTGGAGCAGCTTCTGGGCACCCAGCCGTCGCAGTCACTGCCCTGGCTCGACAACATGACGTACATGGACGCGTACCGCACTGCTCTGAGCAGCCGCGAGGACGTCGCCCTGACCGTCCTGCGCCCGCCGGACCAGTGGTTGGACCTCCGCCTCCACGCGGACGACAGCGGCACGAGCATCCTCGCCATGCCCCACCGCTCGTCGAGGCCTCTCAGCACGCAGCCCTCCACCGGGGCCGCAGCCTCGCCGGAGAGCCGAATCCATCTTCTGATGGTTCTGGCGGCCGCACTGACCGAGACTGTCGGCGTTCAGGACGTCGTCGACCTGGTCGCCGACCAGGTCCTGCCTGCCTTCGGCGCCCACGGCATGATCATGTCCGCTGCCGATCCCGACCGTATTCGGATCATCGGGCACCGCGGGTACGACCCTGACGTCATCGAGCGGTTGGCCGGCCTGCCCACGGACGCCGATCTGACCCCCGCCGGCCGCGCGATGGCAACCGGAATGCCCTTGTTCTTCGCCAACCGGGAAGAGCTTGCCCACCTGTACCCGAAGGCGCCGCAACTCACCGACAAACAAGCATGGGCCTTCCTGCCGCTGCACAGTTCCGGACGCCCGATCGGCGTTCTCCTGCTCGCCCACAACACCCCCCACCGGTTCACCGCCGCCGAGCGTTCCATCCTCACGCCGCTCGCCGGTCTCATCGCCCAGGCCCTGGACCGCGCACGCCTCTACGACGTCAAGCACGGCCTCGCTCACGCTCTGCAGCAGACCCTCCTGCCCCACGCCCTGCCCACGGTGACCGGGCTCGATGTGGCCGCCCGTTACCTCCCCGCCAGCCACGGAGTGAACCTCGGCGGCGACTTCTACGACCTCATCCGCCTCACCGACACCACCGCCGCAGCCGTCATCGGAGACGTGCAAGGCCATGACATGTCGGCAGCTGCCCTCATGGGCCTGGCGCGCATGGCCGTCCACTCCCACGCCACGGCCGGAGCCGCGCCCGACCAGGTCCTCACCCGCACCGACCGCGACCTCGCCGACCTGAACGCCAGCCGCTTCGTCTCCTGTCTCTACGCCCACCTCGACCTCGCCCGCCACCAGGTGACCCTCGCCAGCGCAGGACACCCGCCCCCGCTCCTTCGACACCCCGGCAACCGGGCCCATGCCGTCGCCATCCATCCCGGCCCGCCTCTCGGCGTCGGTCTCGGCACCCACTCCTATCCGCTCACCACGCTGCCGCTGGGCCCGGGGGCGCTCCTGGCCCTCTACACCGACGGCCTCGTGGAGCTCCCCGGCATCGACATCGCCCAGACCATCGCCGATCTCGCAGACCGCCTCGGCGAGTGGAGCGACCTCCCCCTGCACCAACTCGTGGACAGCCTCGTCCACCGCACTCGACAAGCCACTCGACACACCGACGACATCGCCCTGCTCCTGCTTCGGCCCGACCGGATCGCCGAGCTGTGACCAAACCTCAATGACAGACGCTCGGGGTTCGACGTCACGGGACACAGACCCGAGTGGGAGGTGCGGGCACGCCCCGGCATCGGCGCCCATGCTCAGGCTCAAGGCGCCCACTGCGTAGGACACTTCGCAGGGCCGGCAGCTGTCGGAGAAGCAGCTCGGTACGTACGTCGTGCTGCCGAAGGCCGGTGCGACGGCCACGATGACCGGCGTGGGGCCCACGTACCAGGTGACCGTAGAGCTGCGGTGACGGGCCGGATCCGCTGGACGGGCAAGCCGTTCAGGAACCTGTCCGGGGGCGAGGCACCCGGCGTGTTCGCCGTTACCGCGGGCGGCAAGGAATACCCGGTGACCTGGTCCCGGGGAGAGGAGGACGGGGACCATCGTCGGCCTAGGTCTCGGTCCGCTTCTCCAGACGACTGCCACGCGGCACGGTGAGGGACATGATGTCGCTGGGGGCGTCCAGCGCGATGCGGTGCCATCGCCCGCGCGGCACGATGGCCGCGGTGCCCGCCGCCAGCTCGATCTTCTCCTCCTCTCCGCCCGGCCCCTCAGGGCGGAGGTAGAGGCGTATCCCGCCGGTGAGGCAGGAGACGACCTCGTCCGCGGCGGAGTGGACTTCCCAGTGGTCGGCGTGGACGTCGGCGTCGGACTCCACGTGGAAGGTCATCAACTGCCAGCCGGTCCGCCCGGGGTCGAACACGGGCTTCTCGGCGCGCACCTGGCCCCCTTGGCCGAGGTGGATGAAGGAGGCGTAGAGATCGATCGGGGTGACGGTCATGCCAGGACGTCCTCTCTGCGGTGGTCGTTCATCGGGTGGGGTGTGAGACGGGGTGGCCGGCCGCCCCGCTCACTCGGCCAGAGCACGCCGCAGGGCGTCCCCGAGTTCGGCGATCTGCCGCTGCGAGACCTCGGCGGACAGGATGGCCTGCGATCCGTGGAAGGTGCCGGGCCACTGGTGCAGCTCGACCGAGACTCCCGCCTGCAGCATGCGCAGCGCGTAGGCGAGGTCTTCGTCGCGGTTCGGGCAGAACTCCGCGGTGGCGATGTAGGCGGGCGGCAGGCCGGACAGGTCGGCGGCCCGCGCGGGCGCGGCGTACGGCGAGGCGGGCGTGGTGCCCAGGTAGTGACGCCACGACGCGGTGACCTTGTCGCGGTTCATCCAGGGCGTGTCGGTGAAGTTCCGCTGTGACCATGTCTCCTGCCGGTCATCGAGCCCCGGCTGGTTGAGCAGCTGGAAGCGGACGGGCGGCCCCTGCTGGTCGCGGGCCCGCAACGCCACCGCGGCCGCGATGCCCGCGCCGGCGCTGTGACCTCCGACCGCGATCCGCTCCGGGTCGACGCCGAGTTCGGCCGCGTGCTCGGCGGTCCATGCCAGTACGGCGCAGGCGTCGTCCAGTGCGGCCGGGAACCGGTGTTCGGGGGCCAGACGGTAGCCCACCGAGATCACCGTTGCGCCGGAGCCGTCCGCGAGCCGGGCGGCCCACGGGTGCTCGGTGTCCAGGTCACCCATGACGAATCCGCCGCCGTGCAGCCAGACGATGGCGCCCTGCGGTCGATGCGGCCGATAGATCCGCACCGCAACGTCCGGATCGGCGGGCACCGTGCGGTCCTCGATCTCCAGGCCCGTGGTGTCCGGTGCCGGCACCGCGGCGGCCAGCTGGGCGAGGTTCTTGCGCTCGGTGACCGGATCGGTCAGGTCGGCCTTGGGGAACAGCGGGATGAATGCTTCGAGTTCGGGATCCATGTCGGCCATCCTCACGGTCGACACCCACAGGGGGCATCCGCCATCCGTCGGCCAACCTGCCGTGATCACGCACCGATTGGCGGCCCTCCTCCCCGCCATGGAGCCGTATCCTCCTGTCATGGAGGCACTGGCCGCACGGCTGTCGCACCTGGATTCCCAAGCCGAAGGCGCGATCCGCGTCGTCATGTTCTACGACACGCTGATGCGCCGACGGGTGGATCTCCCGGCGCTCGCGCGGGCTTCGGCGGGCCTGGCCGAGTGTGTGGCCGGGATTCGGCTGTACAGCACGGGGCGGGCGATCCGCGTCTCGCCGGACGGCAGGCAAGCGTCCGACGGCAGGCGAGCGTCCGACGGCAGGCGAGCGTCGGAGGGCAGGGAAGCGTCGGAGGGCAGGGAAGCGTCCGTCCCTCCAGCACCCGCGTCCAGCAAGACGCCGATCACTCTCGACGGGGAGGAGATCGGCGCGGTGTGGCTGGAACGGCCCGGTCCGCCCGTACCGCTCGACGAAGTGCTGCTGGACCGGCTCGCCATCGCCGCCGCGGCGGTCGTCGAGAGGTACGGTCCGGCCCGTACCACCATGGCCGACCCCGCCCTCGTCGAGCTGGTGGTCAGCGCCGACAGCGACGATGCGGCCAGAGCCCGGGCGTTACGGCTCCTCGGCTTCGCCGCCGACCTGCCCGTCCGTGTCGTCGCCGTACGGTCGCAGCTTCCGCTCGACCGGATCGGTGGCCTGATCTGCCCGGCCCGCCCGGTGAAGGCGGCACCGCTCGCCGGCGCAGGCGTGCTCCTGGCCACCACCGTGGACGGGGCACGGTTCCCGGCAGGCGTACGAGCGGGCATCGGCGCGGCCGAGAGCCCCGACCGGTCCTGGGAGCAGGCCCGCACCGCCCTGCGTTTCACCACTCCCCGCAGGCCCGTCGTCCACTACGACAGCCTGGGGGCGTTGGCGTTGCTCGCCCAGGTGCCTCCGGACGCGGCACGGGACAACGCCGACGTGACCGCGATCGCCCGTGTCGCCGGCAACCCGGAAGATCTGGAGACCCTGGACGCCTACTGCGCCACCGGCTCCCTGCGCCGGGCCGCCGACCTTCTCCACCTGCACCACAGCAGCGTCGCCCGCCGGCTGGAACAGATCGGAAGGGCCCTGGACATCGAACTCACCGAGCCCACCGGCCTGACACGGGCCGAGCTCGCCCTCACCATGTGGCGGCTGCTCAACGACTGAGGTGCCGGTCGGCCCTTCAGCTGTGGAACGCTGTCGGAGACCGGGGTGGCCCGGCCGCCGCGGGATGACCGTCAGGATGCCGACGAGGCGGCACACGACGGTGGCCGGGCCGTTGGCGCCTGGTACCGCTCGCCCGAAGTATCGGACTACGGTCCGGGTTCGGCCGAGGGCCACCGCATCACGCACGTCATGCAGCACACCCGGGAGAACCCCGCGAAGCCCGCTCACGGAGTTTTCGACACGGGCAACCAGGGCGTGCTGGAGACGGGCGACGAGGCATGGAGCCGCTGCGCGATGGCGGCGTCGGTCAACCGGCAGGGCGCTCGTACGACCTACATCATCCCGATGGGCCGGCAGGTGGGTTACAACCCTGGAGAGGAATGGGTTTCGATCACCGTCGAACACGGCAACGAAGTGATCACGGCCTTCCCTGGGAGCTGGAGCTGATGGACAAGGTCGCCTGTGCGCACTGCGGCCAGGACTGGGTTCGCCGTTACGAGCGTAAGGACACGGGGCAGAGGTTCTTCCTCTGCCCCGAGTGCGAGTCCGTCTGGGACCTGGAGGACGACCTCCTCGAGGACACGGACATGCATCTGAGCGAGTACCTGCTGACCGGTGACCACGCAAAGGACTGGGAGCTCATCACTCCCTGCGGCTGAGAGGCGTCGCCGTGGAGTCCTCTACGACGGCGACCCCACCCCGGAACGTCCACTGCTCCTTCACCCGCGTCGCCCCGTCCGCCGGCCTCCGGGTGATCCGGCTGCACGACGCCCGGCACGGCACCGCCGCCCTCCTCACGGCGGCCGGGGTCGCGCCCCGCGTCGTGACGGAGATCCTCGGCCACTCTCGGATCAGCATCACCACGGATGTCTGCACGCACGTCGTGCGGGACACCCGGCGCGAGGCCATGCGCCACATGGACCGGCTGCTCAGGAAGAGGCGCCCCGACCGCGGGTGACCGCCCGCGTTGATGTCAGAAGTGGATGTCAAAGGCCACCCACCAAGATCTGTAGGTGGTCCTTTCCCTTGTGCCCCCGGCAGGACTCGACCCTGCGACACCTGCTGTGGGTGTTTTCCCTGGACGGGTTGTGACCTGCGGAAATGTCGCCCAGGTGCTGCGCTGTGCTTCCCACGCGCGGAGGGACTGCTGGTCGCAGCCCCTCCGCGAGGCGATCAGCCGGCGGTTCGACCCGGTCCGGCACGGAGGCCGTGGGGCATGACCGCCTGGTCCAGGGAGGCCGGTCAGTCCTCGTTGGGGTCGAGGACCCGGGCCTTGAGCCTGACCGGATTGGCGCTGCCGACCGTGAGCTGTCCGTCGGTGTAGCGGCCGGGTGTTGCTCCGTTGACCGCGGAGATCTGGGCCGAGTAGCCCAGCGCCTCGGTGTTGTCGGAGAAGTAGGGGTTCTGGGTGAAAGCCAGGGTGCGTCCGCCGTCGGAGAGGGTGCCCTGGGTGGTGTTCATGTTGCTCTTTGCCTGCATCGTGTTGACGTCGTGGTAGGCCCAGGAGAGCCAGCCGGTGAATGCGAAGCCCGTGGGGGCCTTGAGGGTGAAGGTGATGTCGCCGGGGTTCACCGGGGTCGGGATGGTGCTGACGATGCCGAAGGCGAGCTGGGTCGGGACTCCACCCGGGGCATCCTCGGGGATGCCCTGCTGGAAGATGTAGAGCTTCTTTTCGTCACCCTGCTTGACGGGCGACTGGGTCTGGGTGGCCATGCGGACTTCCTTTCTGCGAACGCGCCGGCGCGTGAGAGGTATCGCGCAGCGCGGGTCTGGGTGGTCGCTCAGTCCTCTTCGCCGGGGTCGAGGACTTCACCCGGGAGCTTGGCCGGGGGCGCGGTGCCGATCTGGGCGGTGCCGTTGGTGTAGCGGCCGGGCCGGGCACCGTCGGCGGCTTTGATGCCGCAGATGCAGACGAGGACGCCGCGGCCTTCTTCGTCGGTGCAGACGTGGGGGCGTAGGTGAACCTGAAGGCCGTCTTTGCTGACGTGCCTGGCGACTGGTGGGGCCGAAGCCGGTCGCACCAGTCGCGGAGAGGCCGTTGGGCGTTGCTACGGCGCGCCGGTCCTGTTGAAGCCCCTGTCCAGGTAGGGGTACTGGTCCACGACGAAGCCGTCGTGGACCAGGCGGCCGATGCCGCCCTGGTCGCGCCAGACCTCCTCGGAGGAGCCGAAGGAGAATCCGCCGAACTCCTGGTGGACCTCGTCCGTGTAGACCCGGTAACGCTGGCCGGGCTGGATGACTGTCCCTGGAGGGAAGGTGTAGGCGTGCCCGGTGGGCTTGCTCTCCAGGACCCAGCCGGTCAGGTCCTGGGGCGCGCCGCCCTGGTTGAAGATCTCGATGTATTCGTCGGGCTGGCCCGTGCCGTTGCCCAGGTAGCGCAGGCCGGAGATGATCACGTCCGGCTCGTCGAAGGTGAACATGCAGACGACCTCGGCGAAGTTGACTCCGCCCTCGGGGCTGCGGAACTGCCGGACGATCTGGCCGTTTTGCTTGAACCCGCTCAGGACTGCCCTGTACTGCTTGCCGTCGATCGTGACCGGCTGAGGGTGGATGAACTCCTGAAGGTCGACCAGATCGTCGTCCACGGGACTGCTCCCGGTGGTGTTGGGTGTCTCGTAGTGATGGAAGGCGAAGTTCAGATCGGTCGTGCTGCCGTCCTCGAACATGACGTTGATGGCGAGCATGACGTTGAACCGGTCCGGACTGACGCTGGTGGGCAGATTGCGGTGCACGAAGGTACCGACGACGAACTCGGTGCCGTCGAGCTGGACGTCCGCGGCCGAGCCGCGGAACTGGTACCCGCTCTGGGAGCCGCTGCTGCCCCACCTGACGTCCGCGGTGCCCAGCCCGTTGATCGGGGAGACGGCCGGGGTGGTGGAGGGGAAGACGCCGGAGGTGACGACGGTGGTCATGGTGTGTGACTCCTGCTCTCTCAGTCCTCGTCCTCGACGACCTCGGCCTTGAGCTTGGCCGCGGGCGCGGTGCCGATCTGGGCGGTGCCGTCGGTGAAGCGGCCGGGCTTGGCACCGTCGGCGGCCTTGAGACCGCAGATGTAGACGATGCAGTCCTTGTCCTGGCCGTTCGTGTTCAGGTGCACGTGATAGGTGAAGGTCAGAGTGCGCCCGTCGTCGCTGACCTTGGCCTGGACGGGCGGCAGGCCGCCTCCCGTGGTCTGGTCCATGCGCTTGTACTGGGCGCCCACCATGCCGTTCCAGCGGAATCCGGTGGGTGCGGTGAAGACGTGCTCTCGCTCACCGGCGTCGACGGTCTCGGTCCAGTTCGGTGTACGGACGCAGATGTTGATGGTGGTGCCGAGGCCGCCGGGGGCGTCCTCGACGCCGCCTTCCTGCCAGACCACGAGGTCCAGCTTCTGCGCACGGCCCTGTTCGTAACCCCAGTCGTAGCCGTTCGCGTAGTGGTCCTTCTCGCCGCGTGTGCCGTCGCGCGGCGGGTCGGCGTGGGGGCGTCCGGCGAGCGCGTCGGCCCGCCCCTGATCCTCCCCCCGTTTGTAGGCTTCCTTCTTCGCGGACTGCACTTCAGTGGCCATCTCCGAGTCCTCCTGGGCTGTGATCGAAGCGTGCGCAGAGCGGGGACGGCCCTGCGCGGATCACCCCGGCACGCGGGCGCCGGACAGGGCCTGGCACCGCATGCCGCGGGGGAAACGGAGCACAGAGGCGCCATGAGCGGTGCCGGGGAGACGGGCACAGGGCGCCGTCGGCGGCATCGTCCGGGCGCCGCGCAGCAAACGGCATGCACCGGGCCGCCATCCCACGTTCATCGTTAGCCCGGCACGTGAGGGTGCTATGCCGCTGATACCCCATTTGGAATACAAGATCGATTATGTGCCACTTGTTCGAGTGGAGCTGAGGCACGCGGGGGCGCACGGTTGCGGAGCGCAGTAACCCCGCGCTCCCCCTGAAGCCGTCGGCACACGAGGGCGCCTCCCCCCTTCCGCCTGCCGCCGTCCGTCATCGACAGCGGCTCCTCCCTCATGTGGGTGGAGTGCTCGGTGCGCTGCTCCTGCGGGGGTCGGCCCGGCCGGTATGCAGGGGGCTGTCAGTGACGGCCCGGAAGGGAGACGGACATGCGGGTGACGAAGCCACGGAGCGTGAGAGACGCCGTTCGGGCGCCACTGCCACCGCGACGGTGCCGGGCGGTGATGGCGTGATGGCGAAGGCTGCGGCCCGGACACGGAAGGCGGTCACCCCCGACCGACAGGCCCCGCTCGTCACCGTGGCGGGAAACGGCACCGCCGGATTCTCCGGAGACGGGGCATCGGCGACGGAGGCGCAGTTGGCCTTCCCCGCGGATGTGGCCGTGGGGCAGGGGGCTGTGTTCATCGCCGACCACGCCAACCACCGGGTCCGCCGGATCGACGGCGCCGGTGTGCTGACGACGGTCGCCGGGGACGGGCTGCGGGGCTTCGCCGGGGACGGCGCGGATGCGGTACGAGCCCGCCTCGGTTTCCCGTCGGCCCTCGCGGTCGGCGCGGACGGGGGCGTGTTCGTCGCCGACGAGATGAACCACCGCATCCGCCGGATCGACCCCTCGGGCGTCATCGACACCGTTGTGGGAGACGGCTCCCGCGGTGGTGACGGCGACGGAGGCCCCGCCGACCGTGCCCGGCTCGATTCCCCGTGTGCCCTGGCCGTGGACGGCGCGGGATCACTGTATGTCGGGGAAGCAGGCACGCCCCGGGTGCGCAGGGTCGGCGGCGACGGAATCATCAGCACGGTCGTCGCGGTATCGGGAGGGGCCGCGGGCTCCGGTGCGGCCGACGCCGGCGAGGCGTTCTTGCCCGCAGCTCTGGTGGTCGACGCATCGGGGCGGCTGTACATCGCCGACCCGGTGGGCCGCCGGGTGCTGCTGCTGGACCCGGACGGAACGCTTCGGGTGCTGGCGGGACCGCCGGAAGGGAGCGTTGGCAGCGCGGCGGTCGACTGGAGCGCCCCGTGCGCCGCGGCGATCGACGCCCAGGGTGCCGTCTACGTCGCCGACATGAACGGCCACCGCGTGTGGAGGCTGGCCGACGGAGCGGCTCGCGTCGTCGCGGGACCGGATCCAACGGCTGGTGAGGCGGCTCAGGGCGGCGACGCGGCGGATACCGTCATCGGCGCCTCGCTCGCCTATCCCTGCGGTCTGGCCGTGGACCCGGCCGGTCGGCTGCTCGTCGCGGACAATTTCCACCACCGCATCGTGGCCCTGCCACTCCCCACCGCTCCCGTCCAAGTCGTCGAACCGGCACCGGACGAGAAGCCGGAGCCGAGACCGGAGGCAGAAGGGGAGCCGAAGCCGAAACCCGAGCCGGATGAGAAGCCGGACAAGAAGCAGGAGGCGGAAGGGAAACCAAAGCCGAAACCCGAGCCGGAAGGGAAACCCGAACCGGAAGAGAAGCCGAAGCCCGAACCGGAAGAGAAGCCGAAACCCGAACCGGAAGAGAAGCCGAAGCCCGAGCCGGAAGGGAAACCCGAACCGGACCGCGAAGCCGACAGTGCTCGGGGCGGAAAGGAGTCTGCCGCGACGGCCGCGCGGTTGCTGGTACGCCAGGAAGGCGGAGTGGAAATCTCGTGCGGCGGGAGTGAGTTGCTCCATGTGCGGGTCTCGTCCACCGATGCCTGGGCCCCCGGGCGCGTGGAGCACGGCTTCACCGCTCCGACAGGTTTTGTTTTCGACGGCCGGGCGACGTGCGCGTACTACCGCGTGGACGGCTCCGTGGTGGCCGCACCGGAGCCGACGGCAACAGTGCGCGAGAAGGGCAGGTCGATGTCCGTCACGGACGAGCCGAGTCTGAACACTCGCGGCAATCCCGCGGCGGCTCTGGTGTACACCCTCGGCGTGCGGGCCCGGCCCGATGCGGCGCCGGGCCGGTACACCGACGGACGAGCGCTGATCGCGGGACAGCCGGAGGTACGCCTGAAAGCGAGCGTTCTCGGCGACGACGAGGACTGACGACGAGGACTGGCTACGAGGACTGGTGACGAGGACTGGTGACGAGGACTGACGAAGAGGACTGACTGCGAGCACTGACGACGAGGACTGGCGAAGAGGACCGGCGAGAGCCGGTGCGCGAGCCGGCGCAAACCCTGAGCCGTCTGTGGCGTACCGCCTGCCATGGACGGTTCTTTGCGTTCTCAAACTCCACATGGGGAAGTAAACGTTTCTGTGCTCCCAGGTCACCCTCCCTGTCATTACTCAATGTGACATTGAGCGAACGTTGAGTTAGCTTTCGGAACGTGCTCACCTCGACACTGCCGAGCCTCGGGCCTCCGGGACCCTTCCCGAATGCCCCGCTCACCCATCCCCTCGATCGCAAATGGCTGCACTACGCCTTCCTGTCCCGGTGCGGCCGACAGGCCCTGATCGCCAACCTGTCCGTCCTGGGGTCCTCCACCGGCGCGGTCTTCGCGGATCCGGGCGCTCCGGTCACCGGGCGGCGCAGCGGCACCGGCACGGCGGCCGAGGGACAGCACATGGCGATCCTCCTCGTCTACGAGGAGGGGCACGGCTGGAGTGCGACGCAGTTCAACGCCGAACAGCCCGAACTGCCCTGGTCCGCCTTCCGGTTACCGCACCCCCGCGGTGAGTCCGGCGCGTTCCGGGTGGCGGCCCGGCCGGCGGCACCGGCGGCCGATGTCCGGCTGACCCGGACCAGCAGGCCGTGCACTTCGCAGTGCGCGCCCTTCGGCGAGGACGAGTACCTGCGGTGGCAGTCGGAGCCCGGTGTCCTGGGCGAGGGAACCCTGCGGCATCGCGACGGCACGGTCACCATGACGGACCTGCTCGGCTACCACGAACGGGTGCGTGGCCGGTGGTCCTGGCCCACGCTGGGCGGCTGGGTGTTCGGCTTCGTCAACGACCCCTCCGGCCCCGCCGGTGCAGCTCCGCCCTCGGCGGTGGTCTTCACCCTGATCCAGCCCACGCGTCCGGCGGACGCGGCCAACGGATCGGTGATGCTGTGGCGCGACGGGCGCATGGTGCGCCACTTCCCGCGCCGTAACCTGCGGGTCGCGGTCAGCGGCAGCCTGGACCGCGACCGGGTGGCGATGGTGCCGCCGCTGGCGGACATGCTGGGCACCCCGCCGATGGCCGCGGTACCCGGCCGGCTGCTGATCACCGCCCGGCTCGGCGACGACCGGCTCGTCCTCGACTTCCGTTCGTACACGGCGGGCCGCATCGTCAACCCGTCCGAGACGAGCCTGCACCCCTTCAGTGTCCACGAGACCCTCGGCCCGTGCACGGTGGAGGGCCGGGTCGGCGGACGTCCCATCGCCTTTCGCACCGAGGGCATCGTGGAGTTCGCCGGGGGTGCCCATGACTGACCGGCAGTACCCACGACTGACCGGTGGTGCCCATGACTGAGACCATGCCCGCGCCCGAGTTCACGGGCGCCCGGCTGCTGGACGAGACCGTCACCGCACTGTCCGACCGGGCACCGGCCATCCTCGCCGCCGCCGCCGACCAACTGCGCGACATCCGGCTCGGCCTGCACTTCAACGACGGCAGCCAGGCCACGCTCACGGCGCGGCACAGCCGAATCGTCGTACACCAGGAGCGCTGCCCGGACCCCGACGTCGAGGTCGCCTTCGACGACCGGGCCATGAACCTGCTGTTCGACCTCCAGCGCCCACCCGTCGACCAGGTACTCCCCGACAGCCTCGACGTCCGTGGCTCCCAGGAGGACACCCTGGCCGTGTGGCGCGCCTTCATGCTGATGTCCCAGCGCGCGGCGGGCCTGCGCAGCATGCAGGAACTCTGGGGCGCCTACCGTGAACAGGCACCCCAGCTGTGGGGCAGCGCGGCACCGGCCGAACAGGCGCAGGTCGGCGCGCCGGTCGACTGGACCGCGCTGGACTTCCTCGCCCGGCGCTCTCCCGAGGACGCGCCCGCACCACCCCCACTGATCGGCGACACCACCATCAGCGCCCCGCGCCTGCTGTGGGACGGATACACCAGCACCAGCTGGTCGCTGGAAGACGCCGTCCGCGACGCGGACCTGATGGAGACCATGCGCCGCTGCCGGGCCCGCACCAACGAGGAGATCGACCGGCTGATGCCGGACCGCGAGCCGCGCGCCGAGCTGTATGACCTCATGCGCTCCTACCCCTCGCGGCAGGGCAAGGGCCTGCGACCCACCCTCACCATCGCGGCCTGTGCCGCCTTCGGCGGACGACCCGACGACGCCGTACGCGCCGCCGCCGCGCTGGAGCTGTTCCACAACGGCTTCCTCGTCCACGACGACATCGCCGACGAGTCCACCCACCGCCGCGGTCTGCCCACGATGCACGAGGAACACGGTCTGGGCCTGGCGGTGAACGTCGGCGACGGGCTGAACCTGCTCGCCGTCGACGCAGTCCTGTCCAACCTGGAGACACTCGGCCTGGCCCGCACCCTCGGCCTCATCCGCGAGACGCTGCACATGTGCCGGGAGTCCATCGAGGGCCAGGCCATGGAACTGGGCTGGATCCGCCACGACGTCGTCCCCGAGGCGGACGACGCCTACTTCACCATGAGCACCAAGAAAACCGGCTGGTACACCTGCATCAGCCCGTGCCGCATCGGCGCCGTCTGCGCCGGCGTGACCGACCCGGCCGTCCTGGGCCGGTTCGACGAGGCGTTCCGCCTGATCGGCATCGCCTTCCAGATCCAGGACGACATCCTCAACCTGGTCGGTGAGGAGGCCCTCTACGGCAAGGAGCCCCTCGGGGACCTGCTCGAAGGCAAGCGCACGGTGATGCTGATCCACCTCTTCCGCACCGCATACACCCACGAACGCCCCCGCCTCTTCGACGTCCTGCGCCGACGCCGCGTCGACAAGACCCAGCAGCACGCCGAGGAACTCCTCGCCGCGATGCGGCGGCACGGCTCCATCGAGTACGCCACCGACCTCGCCGACCGGCTCGCCGCCGAAGGCATCACACGCTTCGAAGAAGACCTCAGCGTCATCCCCGAAAACGAAGGCAAAGCCGTCCTGCGGCAGATCGCCCACTACGTCACCTCAAGGCCACTGTGACCACCACCACGACCACACCCCCGCCGGCCGACGCCCACGCCACCGGCCCGCTGACCCCGACCGACCACCGGGCGTTCGCCTTCCTCGGCCAGGTCAACAGCCGCCTGCGCCAGCGCCTGTGCACCCTTGCCAGGCACGGCGTGGCGCTGCGTCTGCGCGAGCCCGACCGCGCCCGCCTCCTGCTCGACACGGTCCGGCCCTGGCCCCTCTACAAGGGTGGCCAGTTCCTCTTCGACCTCATGGAGTGGGAGGACCTCATGATTGACGGTGACCCCCCGCCCCTGGAGCCCGTCGAGCAGATCGTCTCCGCCTGCACCCTGCCCGTGCAGTGGCTCGCCGCCACCACGGCGGAGGCCCCCGCCGCGACGAAACTGATCCCCGGCCAGCGCACCGCCGCCGCCCTCGACCTGCCTCTACGCCTGCTGGCCACCACCGCGCGCGCCGCCTTCCAGGGCGCCGCGAAGGACCTCACGGACCTGCTCGGCACGCCTGCTCCCCAGGACGAGATCGACGACGACACCGGACAGGCCGCGGCTCCGGGCGCGGATGTCGAGGGCGGCGATGGCGAACTGCCGTCCCTGGAAGCAGGGTTCTACCTCTACGAGGACGTCATCCTCGGCGCCCTCGTCGTCCTGGGGCCACTCCTGGCCGACCACGCGCCCATCGCCACCACGCCCCCCACCTAGCCAGGCCGGGTGTCCCTTCGGAATACCCATCGCCGGGCCGGGGATCTGGCGGCATGCGACGGATCGCGGGGGCACCAGGACCGAGGTCGGGCTTGAGGGCGGCCCGCATCACCGGCTCAAGACGCTCGACCAGCTTCTCGTACCGCGCCGGCCGGCTCATCCTTGACGGGCACCCTGCACAGCTCCCCACCATCCGCGCGCACGGCATGCGTGCCATAGCCATATGTGTGCTGCAAGCGCAGGAGCCCTCCCGTCCGCTGGACGGAAGGGCTCCTGGCCTGCTGTTTCCCTGCGCCTCCGGCAGGATTCGAACCTGCGACACCCGTTTTGAGGAGTCCGATCCGGGGCCGCTCCGGCCGCTCCCGCCGCTGCCGTCGACTGGTGCGACAGCCGGACAGAGGCGCTGGTCTACGCCTCCCTCCGGCCTCGTTGATGTCAGCCGTGGATGCCAGAAGCCTTCGGATCCGTAGCTCTACAGCTCTACGCGGATCGGTCGCTGACGGCCATATCGTCGCGCTGCTTCTCTGAAGGCCGGCCGCTACTGAACGTTGGCGGTGCGGTACCCGGGCAACAACCGCACGATGCGGCACGTGGCCGGAGGGCCGAAGACCGAAAGGAGAACGGTCTTCGGCCCTCCGGCTGGGTGTGGTGGGCATGCCGGCTGTGACGACGCGTGGCAGAGGGTGTGGGCCTCCGCGTCACAGCACAGCCTCCAAGGCGGGCTAGCGGTGGCCGAGGTAGCGGTCGCGGTCGCGGTCCCAGCCCCGGTCGCGGTCCCAGCCGTGGTGCCCGCGCCGGTCGCGGTCCCAGCCCCGGTCGCGGTCCCAGCCGTGGTGCCCGCGCCGGTCGCGGTCCCAGCCCCGGTCGCGGTCGCCGAAGCGGCCGTCGTGGTCGCTCCTGTGGCTGTGCGGGTAACCCCTCCCGTTGTCGCGGTCAGGGCCGGCCCCGGCGGCCAGAGCTGGCATGGCGGCCGCGCCGACGAGTGCGCCCGAAGCCACCCAGGTGGCGATCAGGCGGACCGTCGTACGAGAAACAGGCATGAATCTGTCACCTCACGTTCGTGCACACCGACCCTGGTCGGGGCTGGGCGTGCTATCCGAAATTCCCGGCTCGGTGCCGAGGTCCCACACTGTGGCCCTCCACGACGACACCAGACCGAGGAAACGATTCGCGTTACAAAGCGCAGATATGTCCGTAACTCTCCCTTGTATCGGCCATTGATGCTGGAGAGGAGTAGGGGTGCCGGCCCTGTCCCGGCTTGGAATCATGCCGAGAGCAGGGAAAAGAGCAGCTGACGGTCCGTGACACTCTTGGCTGTCTCGCTGTCTCAGCTCCTTCGAACGGTCCAATGGGTTCAGTAACGACGGGGGGCCTCTGTTCGGGGGACCCGCGGCGATCCGGTCGATCGGCGGCAGGGCGTCGCCGTGATTCCGGGACGTTTGGCGGAAGCAGCCTTCGCGGCCTGGAGGCCAGGGCCGGGGCGAGGGTGGCCAGTACCTCCACGGCGTTGGCGAGGCGGCCAGGCCCGGGTCAGCACCCGCTTGGCCCCTGGCATACGTGTCACATCCACCGGGTGAGCCGGTTGTCAGACCTGGATGCAAAAGGGCACCTACAGCGATCTGTAGGTGCCCTTCATCGTGTGCCCCCGGCAGGATTCGAACCTGCGACACCCGCTTTAGGAGAGCGGTGCTCTATCCCCTGAGCTACGAAGGCCCGGCACTCGGTCCACAGGGTACCGGATCAAGTGCCGGGCGCGTGAAAGTCCGGCCATGCCGGGGAAGGTGCATGCGTCAGGTCGGTGGGACGGGGGTGAAGCGGGATGCCGTGTGGAGGTCCGTCTGGAGGCGGTCGGCGGTGGTGCGCAGGGCGGGGAGGAGGTCGTGGACGCAGTCCTCGAGGGTGCGGCGGGCCGGGTGGGTCGCCACGTTCAGGGCCGCGACCGCCCGGCCCGCCCGGTCCCGTACCGGAACGGCGATCGATCGCAGCCCCGACTCCAGCTCCTGGTCGACCAGGGCGTAGCCCTGGGCGCGGACCGCGGCGAGGGCGTGGGGCAGGGGCCCGGAGCTGTCCGCGAGGAGGACGCGGCCCAGGGACGTCGAAGCCGCGGGCAGCCGCGCGCCCACCGTGATGTCCACGGTCAGGACGCGGCTCGCGCCGGCCCCTGCCGTGTACTGGATCTCCGCGTCCGGGGCCGCTCCGGTGCCCGGCGCCAGGATCGCCAGTGCCGTCGGCTCGTGCAGCCGGCTGGCGAGGTCTCTGAGGTGGGGCTCGGCGAGGCGGGACAGCGTGGTGCGGGACAGGGGAGGGAAGCCCAGGTCCAGGACGCGGGGCGTCAGCGTGAAGGCGCGGTCGGCGGCCGGGGCCACCAGGCCGAGGTACTCGTAGGTGATCAGAGCCCGGCGGGCCGTCGCGCGGGCCAGGCCGGTCGCCCGGGCCACCTCGGTCAGGGTCAGCGCCGAGCGGCCCTCGCCGAACGCGGTCAGCACGGTCAGGCCCCGGGCCAGGGACTCGACGAACTCCCGGCCCAGCTCGTGCTTGGACGCCGTCGTCCAGGTCGCCAGGCCCGAGGGCGGCGGGCCGGGCCGCGGCGGCGCGGCCTCGCGCAGGTCGGCCTCCATCGCCGCCACCGCCGTACGCAGCCGGGGGAGCAGCACGGCACGCAGTTCGGCCGCCGAGTGCCTGCTGGTGTGGCTCACCACGCTCGCCACGCAGGATGTGCGGCCGGTGCCCGGTTCCCGTACCGGTGCGGACACCGCGACCAGCCCCGGTTCGATCAGCTGGTCGTCCAGCGCCCAGCCGTCCCGCCGGGCCCGCTCCGCCCGCTCCTCGAAGTCGTCCGCGGTGGCCGACGGTGGAGGTGGTACGGCTGGGAAAGCGGCGTCCTCGGGATCCTCCGTCCGCCGGGAGCGCCACCGCTGCCAGTCCGCCTCGGTCCAAGTGGCCGCGAACAGCGGGCCGGGCGCGGTGCGTTCGGCCGGGAGCAGGTCGCCGATACGGAAGCTCACTGACATCGCGCGGCGGCGGGTGGCCTGGTGGATGAAGCGGATGCCGTCCAGATCGGCGACCGCGAGCGACACCGACTCGTCCAGTTCGTCGGCGAGCGCGTCGGCGCGCGCGTCCAGCAGCGCGGGCAGGCGCAGGGCGGCCAGGTAGGAGTTGCCGAGCTGCATCACGTGGGGGGTGAGGACGACGTCCCGGCCGTCGGGACGGACGTATCCCATGCGGGCGAGGGTTGCGATGATCCGGTCGACCGTGGAACGAGCGAGCCCGGTGGCCCGCTCCAGTGCGCCGGGGCTCAGTGTGCCGCCCGCCTCGGTCAGCCGCCGCAGCACCGCGATCCCGCGGATCAGCGGCGCGACCGCCTCGGCCGGCGGCCCACCGGCCACGTCGTGCAGTGCGGTCTTCGCGGGCATCGGCTCTCCGGTACGGCGTTCGGGCAGGCCTACGGTAAACCCGCCCGGCCTCACCATCAGCGTCGCCTCTGACTGCCTGCGGTGGTCTTCAGCGTCGCCTCTGACTGTGTGCCGTGGCTTTCAGCGTCTTCTTCCGCTGCGTGTCGTGGCCTTCAACGCCGTCTTCGCTGCGTGCCCTGGCCTTCAACGCCCTCTTCGCTGCGTGCCCTGGCCTTCAACGCCCTCTTCGCTGCGTGCCGTGGCCGTGGCCGTGGCCTTCAGGGCCTTCTTCCGCAGGGTGCCGTGACCTTCAGCGCCGTCTCTCGCCTTCCCGCTGTCGGTCTTGAGCCCCGCCTCTTGCCGTCCGCCGTCGGGATTCAACCCCCACCTCCCGCTCCCCGCCCCTGCCCGTCGGCCTCCCCTGCCCGTCGGCCTCCCCTGCCCGTCGGCCACCCCTTCTATCGCTCTCTACCGCCGCGTCACGCGCACCTTGTACTCCCCGTCGGCACCCACCCCCACCACCTCGACCGTGATTCCGTGACGGGGGTCCTTGAAGCGTTCGCCGGGGCCGAAGGGGGCGTCGGAGAGTTCCGTGTGGACGTTGGGGCTGCGGGTGCAGCCGCCGCTGCCCCGGTGGGCGTCGAAGACCGTGACCGGGCCGCGGCCGGTGTCCACCGTGGCGTCGACCTTGTAGATGAGGATGCCCGGCTTGCACACCGCCTCGTCGTTGCCCCCTTGCGTACGCAGCTCCATCGCGTACGTGGTGCGCGCGTCGACGGGGATGAGGATCAGCTTTCCGCCGCCCTTCTTGTACAGCGGCGTCAGTGTGTACTCGGCGCTGCCCTTGGCCGCCGCGCAACCGACCTGGGAGCCGTCCAGCCAGCCCAGCTTCCACTTGTGCCAGCCGAGCAGGTCGTTGTCGGCCCCCCAGTCCTCGCTCATGATGTCCCAGTGCCCGACGGCGCCCCCGCCCTCCTGGGTGTACAGGTCGGGCAGCCCGAAGGTGTGGCCGTTCTCGTGCGGCAGCACCCGGTAGCCGGTGCGGGAGTAGGAACCGGAGCCGTCGTCCTGGCGGGAGTAGACGAAGGACGCGTTGGCGACGGGGACCCCGTCGGCGACCGGGGCGTCGGAGTTGCCGGCGAAGGTCACGGACAGCACCGTGTCCAGGGCGGAGGGGCCGGCGTTCGGGGTGATCAGCACGTTCAGCAGGTCGTACGAGCGGAAGTCCACGTCGGGATCGGCGGCGGCCACGATGTCCTGCACCAGCTGCCGGTAGCCGGGGTCGAAGGGGGCGCCGCGCTCTATGCCGTACGCCTTGAACGGTTTGGGCATGCGCAGCCAGGTGGGGATGGGGGCCTCGGGGTGGTAGTCGAGGCGGCCGTACGACGCTCTGCTGAACCACTCCTGGGTCTGCGGGAAGAACTCGTGGAAGCGGTCGAGCGCGTTGCCCTTTCCGGGCGCGTCGGAGAAGTCGATCATCAGGGTCAGGGCGTGGACCGTGCCGGTGGAGCGGGAGTAGCCGGCCGGGGTGGGCACCCCTTCCGTCATCTGTACGTCCGCGCCGCCGTGGATCATGCAGGGCAGGAGGGCGGAGGAGCGGCCCAGGCCGATCGGCCCGGCGGTGGTGGGCGCCGTCAGATGCCCTGTCCCGGCCGAGGTGCTGACCGCGAGGGTCAGAAGGGTCACCGCGGCGAGAGCGGCCACACGGCGCCGGCATATGCGGCACGGGCGGATACGGCGTCCGCGTATGCGGCACCGGTGGGTACGGCGCGGGTGTATGCGGCGGCGGGGCTTCTGCGGCTGCATGCATGGACCTTCCGCTCCACGGCAGCCGCCGTCGGCGACGACGCCGCCCCGGTGTCCGGCTGCACCCTTGCGCTCACCCTGTGTCGCCGCGGCACAGGGCGCGCGCTGGGGGAGACCGATCGTGGGAATCCGGCGCGAGCAGGTGTGAAACACCCGGTGGGATCCGTTTGAGCCGGACCTCGTCCGAGGGGTGTGGCGCCCAGTGAGGGAATGTGGCCCAGCTCACATGAGTTTCTTCCGGTGGCGGGAAATAACCGGGGAACCTCTCCCCGTTTAGACCTGTGTCCGAGCGAAACGGGGACTGCTTCCCCGGATCGCCCTCACCACCGTCATCAATCTCCACGACCGATCGACCCAAGGAGTACGCCGTGCAGACCGCGACCCCCGTGCGCAAGGTGGCCCGGCCCCGCGCCGACGCTCTGCGCAACCGGGAGCGGATCGTCACCGCCGCCCGGGAGATGTTCGTAGAGCACGGCCCCGATGTGCCGCTCGACGAGATCGCCCGCCGGGCCGGCGTCGGCAACGCCACGGTGTACCGCAACTTCCCCGATCGTGACGCCCTCGTCCGCGAGGTCGTCTGCTCCGTGATGGGCCGTACGGCCGAGGCGGCCGAGCGGGCCCTCGCGGAGACCGGGGACGCGTTCGCCGCTCTGGAGCGTTTCGTGCACGCCGCCGCCGACGAGCGGATCAGCGCGCTGTGCCCGATGGTCTCCAGCACCTTCGACCAGCACCACCCCGACCTGGAAGCGGCTCGGGGACGGATCGAGCGGCTCGTCGACGAGATCATGAGCCGCGCCAAGACGGCGGGGCAGCTCCGGGCCGATGTGGGAGTCGGCGACCTGCTGGTCGTCGTGGCCCAGCTCAGCCGGCCCCCGGCTGGTACGGACTGCCTGTTCAGCGACCGCTTCGTCCACCGTCATCTGCAGCTCTTCCTGGACGGACTGCGGGCCCCGGCCCGCTCCGCCCTGCCCGGCAAGGCCGTCACCATGGAGGAGCTGCGTCAGAACTGACCGCTTCCCCGATCGCGCCCGCCCTCGCCGGCACCACCTCATCGCGGGCGCAATCGTGATCCCTACCTCGACCGACTCGACCTCGACCGACTCGACCTCGACCTCGACCGACTAGACCTCGACCGACTCGACCTCGACCTCGACCTCGAACGACTCGACCTCGAACGACTCGACCGCGACCGATTAGTTCCGTGCGGCACATCGGTCCACACGACACGCACGCCACCCAACGACCGTCACGACCTGCTCTTTTTCCGTCACGAAGTCCCGAAGTGGGTACCCCCATGTCCGAACCAGCCCTCAAGGCTCCCCGCGTAGCCGCGTCCAGCGGCGACGCCAACCGCTGGAAAGCGCTCGTCTTCATCGCGCTCGCCCAGCTGATGGTCGTCCTCGACGCCACCATCGTGAACATCGCCCTGCCCTCCGCCCAGACGGACCTCGGCATATCCGACGGCAACCGGCAGTGGGTCGTCACGGCCTACGCCCTCGCCTTCGGTGGGCTGCTGCTCTTCGGCGGCCGGGTCGCCGACCTGTGGGGCCGCAAGCGCGCCTTCGTCATCGGCCTGACCGGCTTCGCGGCGGCCTCCGCGCTCGGCGGCGCGGCCACGAGCGGTGCCATGATGTTCGGCGCCCGCGCCCTGCAGGGTGTCTTCGGTGCCATGCTCGCGCCCGCCGCGCTCTCCCTGCTCGCCGTGATGTTCACGGACGCCAAGGAGCGCGCCAAGGCGTTCGGCATCTACGGTGCGATCGCCGGTGGCGGTGGCGCCGTCGGCTTCATCCTCGGCGGTGTGCTGACCGAGTACCTGGACTGGCGCTGGACGTTCTTCGTGAACATCCCGTTCGCGATCGTCGCGGCCGCCGGTGCCTACTTCGTCATCCGTGAGCCGGAGGGCGGCCGCAACCGCTCCCCGCTCGACCTCCCCGGAGTCGTCCTGTCCACCCTGGGCCTGGTCTCGCTGGTCTACGGCTTCACCCGCGCCGAGTCCGACGGCTGGGGCGACACGGTGACCGTCTCCCTGTTCGTCGCGGCGGCGGTCCTCCTGCTGGCCTTCGTCTTCACCGAGACCCGGGTCAAGGCGCCGCTGCTGCCCCTGCGTGTGGTCACCGACCGCAACCGCGGTGGCATCTACCTCTCCCTCGGCATCGCGATCATCGCGATGTTCGGCACCTTCCTCTTCCTGACCTACTACCTGCAGGTCGTGAAGGGCTACTCGCCGATCAAGACCGGCTTCGCGTTCCTGCCGATGATCTTCGGCATGATGGTCGGCTCGACCCAGATCGGTACCCGTCTGATGACCCGGGTCCCGGCCCGGCTGCTGATGGGCCCCGGCTTCCTGGTCGCCGCGTCCGGCATGTTCCTGCTGACGCAGCTGGAGATCGGGTCGTCGTACGCCTCGACCATCCTGCCGTCGATGCTGCTGCTCGGCCTCGGCATGGGTACGGCGTTCATGCCGGCCATGTCCCTGGCGACCCTGGGGGTCGAGCCCCGGGACGCCGGTGTCGCCTCCGCGATGGTCAACACCTCCCAGCAGGTGGGCGGCGCGATCGGCACCGCCCTGCTGAACACGATCGCCGCCTCCGCGACGACCGCGTACGTCAAGGACCACATCGCCGCCGCCACCACCAAGCAGCAGCGCGGCCTGGTCCAGCTGCAGGGCATGGTGCACGGCTACACCAACGCCATCTGGTTCGCCGTCGGCATGCTGGTGCTCGCCGCGGTGATCGTCGTGACCTTCGTCAACGCCGGCCGTCAGGACTCCACTCCCGTGGCCTCCGGTGACGGTGTCGAGGACGAGGTCCCGGTGCCGGTGGTCGCCCACTGAGGCACCGAGGCGGTGCGCCACTGGGGCAGTGAGGCGCTGGACCGCAGGAACGAGAGGCCCTAGCGCAGCCAGGGCAGGTCGGCACCCGCTTCGTTGGGCTGGAGGCCCTCGGCGACGATCTCCATGATCTCGCCGAGGGCCTTCTGCTGTTCCGGGGTCAGCCGCTCGAACAGCGCCTGCCGTACGGCGGCCACGTGGCCGGGCGCGGTGCGCCGCAGCACGTCGGCGCCCTCGTCGGTGAGCACGGCGAACTGGCCGCGCTTGTCGGAGGGACAGTCCTCGCGGCGGACCCAGCCGTTCTTCTCCAGGCGTGCGATCGCGTGCGACAGCCGGGAACGGGTGATCTTCGACCTCATCGCCAGCTCCGTCATCCGCAGCCGGCGGCGCGGCGCCTCGGCGAGGCCGACGAGCAGTCCGTAGTAGATGTGGGGCATGCCCGCGTCGCGCTGCAGCTGCCGGTCGAGATGGTCCTCCAAGAGGGTGGTGGCGTGCAGGTAGGAGCGCCAGACGCGCTGCTCCTCGTCGGTGAGCCAGCGGTGCCGGTCCGCGGAGTCGCTTGCCGTGTTCATGTGTCCCACTGTACGGGGCATCTCCTTGAAACTTGAACAAGTTGGGCGTACGCTGTCGTGTGAAGCTTGAGAGTTAAAACATCGGGGCCGTCCAGAGCACCCGAAGCATCCGAAGCCGCTGGACGTGTCCGAAGTATTCGAAGCAATGGGAGCCGCCGTCGTGTCCGCCGCCGCCCAGGAGCGCATGCCCGCCCTCTACCTCAGCCATGGCGCCCCGCCGCTCGCCGACGACCCGGTCTGGCCCGGCCAGCTCGCCGCCTGGTCCGCTGATCTGCCGCGCCCCAAGGCGATCCTGATGGTCTCGGCCCACTGGGAGGAGGCCCCGCTCGCCCTCGGCGCCGTCCGGACCCTCCCCCTCGTCTACGACTTCTGGGGCTTCCCCGAGCACTGCTACCGGGTCCAGTACGCCGCCCCCGGCGCGCCCGCGCTCGCCGAGTCCGTCCGCAAGCTGCTGCGTGCCCCCGGCGTCCCCGTCCAGGACATCCCCGACCGCGGGCTCGACCACGGCGCCTACGTCCCCCTGGTCGAGATGTTCCCCGCCGCCGACATCCCTGTCCTGCAGATGTCTCTGCCCACCCTCGACCCCCGGCGTCTGATGGACATCGGCCGCAAGCTCGCCCCGCTGCGCGACGAGGGCGTGCTGATCGTCGGCTCCGGCTTCTTCACGCACAACCTGGCCGCGCTGCGGTACACGGGCCGCGGAGTACCGACCTGGTCGTCCGAGTTCGACGACTGGGGCAGGGGAGCGCTGGAGGCGCGCGACTGGGACGCCTTGCTGGACTTCCTCGACAAGGCTCCGGCCGGCCGTTACGCGCACCCGCGCACCGAGCACTTCGCCCCGCTCTTCGTCACCATGGGCGCGGCCGAGGCGGGCGGTGAGCTGGATGCGCAGAAGTCGGTGATCGACGGGTTCTGGATGGGGATGGCGAAGCGGTCGGTGCAGTTCGGCTGACCTGCGCGCCCTTCTCGTGCGCCGGCCTGGGGGTCCTTCTCGTGCGCCTACAGGTCCTTCTCGTACCAGGCCACGTCCCAGTAGCGGCCGAACTTGCGCCCGACCTCCCGGTAGGTGCCGACGTACCGGAAGCCGAAACGGGCGTGCAGCCGCTCGGAGGCCTGGTTGGGCTGGGCGATGCCGGCGTAGGCGCGGTGCACGTCCTCGTCGGCCAGGATCTTGAAGAGGGCGTCGTAGAGAAGGGTGCCGATTCCGCGGCCGCCGGCGTCGGGAGCGACGTAGACCGATGTCTCCACGGATGTCGAGTATGCGGGCTTCGGCCGGTAAGGGCTGGATGTGGCGTACCCCAGAATTTGCTGAGAGTCCGCCTCCGTGGCAACCATCAGGCGGTATGGGCCGTCTTCCGGGTGGGAGAGCAGCCAAGGGCGGCGCTTTTCCGCAGTGAAGACCGCCGTGTCGAAGGTGATGGCCGTCTCGCGTACGTAGTGGTTGTAGAGGGCTGTGAGGGCTTCGAGATCCCCCTCGACTCCCGGCCTGACCTGCACCTCTGTACGTCCGGCCGACATCACGCCTCCCTGTGTGGCGGACAGGGTACTGCATGATCAGAAAAATAGGGGAGCGGGTTGGGAATTCTGTCCGGATTCCAGTCGTTGTTTCCCACGGATGCAGGGCACTCCAGGAGAGTCCCAGAGACAGTCCCCGGAGTGCTGAGCGTCCGACAGGACCACCCGCCAGCCCACCACGCAAGGGAGCACGCATGGCAACCCGTGCCGTCGCCCGTCGTCAGTCCGCCACCGGCGAGACGGGCGACTCGGCAAGCAGTGTTCGCGCCCATGGCGGCGAGATCGCCGACCGCGACCTGGTCGGCATGTACCTCGACGAGATCGCGCGTACGCCGCTGCTCGACGCCGCCAAAGAGGTCGAGCTGTCCCAGACCATCGAGGCGGGTGTGTTCGCGCGGCAGGTCCTCGACGGATTCGAGGACAGCGAGACGGACGCCAGCCGCGAGGAGCTGGAGGCCCTGATCGCCGCGGGCGAGCGGGCCAAGGACGTCTTCATCCGCTCCAACCTCCGCCTGGTCGTGGCGGTGGCCCGGCGCTACCCGCGCAGCGGCCTGCCGCTCCTCGACCTGATCCAGGAGGGCAACGCCGGTCTGGTGCGCGCCGTTGAGAAGTTCGACTACCGCAAGGGCTTCAAGTTCTCGACGTACGCCACCTGGTGGATCCGTCAGGCCATCACCCGCTCCATCGCCGACCAGTCCCGTACGATCCGGCTCCCCGTCCATCTGGTGGAGGAGCTGGGCCGCATCCGGCGCGTCCAGCGCGAGTTCAACCGTGAGAACGGGCGCGACCCCGAGCCCACGGAAATCGCCACCGAGCTGGGCTCGACGCCGGAGCGCGTGACCGACGTGCTCGACTGGTCCCGGGACCCGGTCTCGCTCAACATGTCGGTGGACGACGAGGGCGAGACGCAGTTCGGCGACCTCCTGGAGGACACCTCCGCGGTCTCCCCCGAGCAGTCGGTGCTCACCCTCCTGCGCAGCGAGGAGCTGGACGGCCTGATCGGCCGCCTCGACCAGCGCACGGCCTCCATCATCAAGATGCGGTACGGCATCGAGGACGGCCGTGAGCGCACCCTGACCGAGGTCGGCAAGGAGCACGGCCTGACCCGCGAGCGCATCCGCCAGATCGAGAAGCACGCGCTGCTCGAACTGAAGAAGCTGGCCCGCCAGACCGGCTTCGACGCGGCGGCGTAACGGGGCGTACGCCCGCTTCGGCCGCGTACGCCCGGTGCCCGAAGACGGCGCAAACATGGCGCGCTACCGTCGCTTCAACTCCGGGGCCCGAGGGAAAAACCCTTGCGAGCCCAGGAGTTGAGCCCCGGGGACCGCACTCCCGCCCCCCCACACGCACCACTCGGCACGACGAACAGCCGGCACGACCCACCATCTGTATGAGCCACGTCCCGACGCACATCCCCCCCGGCGCCGGGACCTTCCAGAGCCGGGCTCCGGCGCCTACCCCCCCCAGGCGCCGGGGCCCGGCTTTTTGCCTGCTGCCAGGGGCGCTGCGGGGTGGCCGTCCGAGGGGCGTGAGCGTGCGCGAACACGGCGGACAGGCTGAAGCCGACGGACGGGCTGAAGACGGCGGACACGCTGAAGTGGCGGGCCACCCCGTACCTGAACCCCGGGGTGGCCCGCCGGATGGCAGATTCTGCCACACCGGCATAGCCTGCCGAGGTGAGCACCCCCCGCACCACCGGCACCACCGTCCACGAGCAACTTTCAGCCTCCGCCCCGGCGTCCCTCACGGAGCGCCGCAAAGCGGAGACCCGCATGGAGATCGCCCGCGCGGCGGCCGCCCTCTTCGTCCGCCAGGGCCTGCGCACCACCCGTGCCGAGGACATCGCCCAGGCGGCGGGCATCGCGCCGCGCACCTTCTACCGGTACTTCGCCTCCAAGGAGGAGGCGGTGGCCCCCCTCTACGCGGCAGGCGCCGAGCGATGGACCCAGGCGGTGCGCGAGGCCCCGCCCGCCCTCACCGTCCCCGAGGCCCTGCGGCACGCGGTCGACCGGACCCTCACCCCCGGCATCGCGGTCTCGGCGTCGTCCTGGGAATGGGTCCGCACCCTGATCCGCCTGGCCGACGCCAGCCCGGCACTGCGGAAGGTCTGGGCCGAGGTCTGCCAGGCCTCGGAGAGCGCGCTCGCGGAGATCCTCGCGCAGCGGCTGGCCCCGGCGGGGGAGGGCACGGCGGACAATTTTGCCGCCCCGAAGGTCGCGGAGGTCGCGGAGGTCGCGGTGGCCGCGGTGGCTCCGGAAGCTCGGGAGGTGCTAGGGGCCCCGGAGGTCCTGGTCAGCCCCCGCCTCCGCTTCGCGGCGGCCGTCGCCGGCGCGGCGGTCCGCGTGGCCGTCGAGAACTGGGCGACCACCACAGCCCCGGCCACCGGCCCCACCGGCCCGGCCTCCCTGGCCCTGCAAAACCTCGACGCCCTGGGGGACTTCGGGTGGGGGCAGCAGCCGTACGGCCGCATCCCCGGCTAGTTCCCCTCGGGTTTCCCCGTCCCCGTCCTCGCTCCCGCCCGGCTCAGCCGTCCCCCCAACTCCCTCACACACTGCGCCAGTTCATCCGGCATCCGCACCGTGAACTCGCACCCCACCATCGCCAGCCGCACCGCCAGCCACTCCACGGGATCCCCGCTGCTCCCGCGCAGCACGCACCCGCCCCCGTCGCCCTCCGCCTCCGGCACTCCGACCCACGCCGGCACCCGCGACGAAACCGTCTCCGCCGACCCGGCGAACCACACCTCGAACCCGTACGTCTCCTGGCGCCGCGGCCGGATCGACCGCCGCAGATACTCCGCCGCGTTCTCCGCGGGCAGCTCCCGCGGAGCGAACCGCACTCCGGTCGCCAGCGGTTCCGTCACCCGGTCCACCCGGAACGTCCGCCAGTCCTCCCGCCCGAGGTCGTAGGCGACGAGGTACCAGCGCTGCCCCGTCGACACGAGCCGGTACGGCTCGGTCAGCCGCCGCGACTCGCCCCCGTCCTTGTCGCGGTAGGCGAACCGCAGCCGCTCCCGCCCGGCCACCGTCGACGCCATCACGGTCAGCGTCTCGGGCGCGATGCTCGCCCCGTCCCCATGGGTCAGTTGCGTCGTCGCGGCCTGGAGCGTCGACACCCGGTGCCGCAGTCGCGCCGGCAGCACCTGCTCCAGCTTCGCCAGCGCCCGCACCGACGCCTCGTCCACCCCTTCGACCGCGTGCCCGGCCCCGGCCCGCAGCCCGACGGCGATGGCCACCGCCTCCTCGTCGTCGAGTACCAGCGGCGGCATGGCCTTGCCCGCGACCAGCCGGTATCCGCCGTCGGAGCCCATGCTCGCCTGTACGGGATATCCCAGTTCCCGCAGCCGGTCGATGTCCCGGCGCACGGTGCGGCGGGACACCCCGAGCCGGTCGGCCAGCTCACTGCCGGGCCACTCGCGCGGGGTCTGCAGGAGGGAGAGCAGCTGAAGGAGCCGAGCCGGAGTGTCCGTCGTCATACTTTCGAGAATGCCGCACATCTAGGACACGATCTGACCTAGAGGCCTTCTACCTTGAAGTCATGACCTCCACGGAACAGACACTCACCGCTCAGCAGGCGGCCGGCGACCGCCGCCGATGGTTCGCGCTCGCGATCGTGATGACCGCGGCCTTCATGGACCTCGTCGACGTCACGATCGTCAACATCGCGATCCCCTCGATCCAGCAGGACGCGGGCGCGTCCCTCAGCCAGATCCAGTGGATCACCGCCGGGTACGCCCTGGCCTTCGCCGCCGGGCTGATCACGGGCGGCCGTCTCGGCGACATCCACGGCCGCCGGCGGCTGTTCCTCATCGGCATCGCCGGTTTCACCGTGGCCTCCGCGCTGTGCGGCTTCGCGGCGAACCCGGAGATGCTGGTCGCCTCCCGCATCCTGCAGGGCGGCATGGCGGCGATGATGGTCCCGCAGGTCCTGTCGATCGTGCACGCCACCTTCCCCGCCCACGAGCGCGGCAAGGTCTTCGGCCTGTTCGGCGCGATAGTCGGCCTCGGCGCGGTCTCCGGGCCGCTGCTCGGCGCCCTGCTGACGGAGTGGAACCTGTTCGGCCTCCAGTGGCGCCCGATCTTCCTGATCAACCTGCCCGTGGGCATCGCCGCCTTCCTCCTCGGCCGTCGCTACATCACCGAGTCCCGCGCGCCGAAGGCCATGAAGCTGGACCTGGTCGGTGTCGCCCTGGTGACCCTGGGCCTGCTGATGCTGCTCTACCCGCTCACCCGCGGCCGCGAGCTGGGCTGGCCGCTGTGGGGGTACGTCTCGATGGCCGGCGCGTTCGGTGTCTTCGCGGCGCTGGTGGCGTACGAGCGACGCAAGGCGGCCCGGGACGGCTCCCCGCTCATCGAGCTGTCGCTGTTCCGCGTGAAGAGCTTCGCCGCCGGTATCGCCGTACAGACCGTCTTCGGTGTCGCGCTCGGCATCTTCTTCCTGGTCTGGACGCTGTACATGCAGATCGGTCTGGGCTGGAGCCCGCTGCACGCAGGCCTGACCGGTGTGCCGTTCTCCCTCGCGGTCTCCACGGCGGCCGGGATGTCGGTGCAGAAGCTGGTCCCGCGGTTCGGCCGCAAGGTGCTCCAGGCCGGCGCGCTGGTGATGGCGACGGGCGTCCTCCTCTACATCTGGGAGTCCCACCGCTACGGCCTCGCCATCGCCTCCTGGCAGATGGCGCTCCCGCTGGTCGTGATGGGCGCCGGAATGGGCCTGATCGTCGCCCCGCTGACGGACGCGGTCCTCTCGGAGGTGCCGCGTGAGCACGCCGGGTCCGCGTCCGGCCTGATCAACACCGTGCAGCAGATGGGCAACGCGCTCGGCCTCGGCCTGGTCTCGGTGGTGTTCTTCGGTGTGATCGGCGACCGGCTGACCCGCGCCCAGGTGGGCCCCGCCTTCGTGAACGGCTTCGAGCACGCCCTGTGGTGGGTGGCCGGTGTGATGGGCGTGATCTTCCTGCTGATGTCCGCCCTGCCCAAGCGGCCCGCACAGCACGTGGAGGGTGCGGCCCCGGCCGAGCCGGAACTCCCGGTCGAGGACAAGGAGCCCGAGTTCGCGCGGTGACGCCCGGCGGAGGTCCGTTACCAGCATCTCGTCGTGGTTCCGGGGGGGCGGCGCCCAGCGGGGGGGGGTCCGTAGGCCGCGGTGGCCTGGGGGGGGGGGGGGCCCCCCCCGCCGGGCGGGGGTGCGGGGGTGGGCGGTGGCCCGGGGGCGC
>NZ_JBFAET010000074.1:0-41319 GCF_040642095.1 Streptomyces sp. NPDC020362 | reverse complement strand
ACGACCGGCTCGTCGTGCTCCGAGGAGACGACCAGCTGCTTGATGTTGAGGATCAGGTCGGTGACGTCCTCCTTGACGCCCGGCACGGTGGTGAATTCGTGCAGAACGCCGTCGATCCGGACCGACGTGACAGCGGCGCCGGGGATCGAGGACAGGAGTGTACGGCGGAGCGAGTTGCCGAGGGTGTAGCCGAAGCCCGGCTCCAGCGGCTCGATCACGAACCGGGAGCGGAACTCGTCGACGACCTCTTCGGTCAGTGATGGACGCTGAGCAATCAGCACGAGGTATTGCCTCCAGTGTTTGGCGCCCGCTATGTGACGCCGTAGACACCACAAAGGGTACGCCTGTCCGTCGGCCGGTCGGCCGGTCGGCAGGCTCAGCTCTTGCTGGAGCGGAGTCCAACGATTCAGCTACTCCTGCTCCTGAGACCTAGCCACCGGCGCAGTTCATAGGCGCATACTGGGGGCAATGACAAAATCTTCTGCACCGAAGCGGCACCTGCCTACCAGCCCCTTCAAGGCTCCGGCCACGCCGGCTCCCAAGCACTTCGCCGTGGGCGACCAGGTCACACACGACATGTACGGCCTCGGCCGCGTGATCGGCATCGAGGACGGAATCGCGGCGCTCGTGGATTTCGGCTCGGCGCAAATGCGGATCTTGAGCCCGTACGCCAAGATGACCAAGCTGTAGGACCGCTGTGCCCGGTCACGGCACGCCAGGCCCCCTCAGGGACCTGCAACGAAAGGAACACCTCTCATCGATCTGACGTCGCTGTTCTCCGCCCTGGAAGGGCAACCCCGCTGTTCGGCTGCAGCATCGCCGCCTCCGACGACAAACCCCTTCCAAGCCCCGGACTTCGGGGAAGACGAGACCTTCCTGCTCGAGGACGTACGGGGGCCCGCCTCGGGCATGCGTGCGGCGCAGCCCAAGGCGGCTTAGCTCCCACGCGTGCGGCGGTTTCGACAGCCGGCCGCGGGCCGTCTCGGGTGCTGCGGTGAGGAGTGCGGCCGTCTCGGGTCCTGTTTCAATTCCCGCAGGCCGGCCGCCCACGAACGCAGCTGAACACCTCTGCACACAGCCCACCACCCCCGGCGCACGTTGGAAAGCGTGTGGGAGGTCTGTGCTTCAGCAGACGTCTGCGTGCGGGAGGCGTCAGGATCCGGCTGGGGTCCGCCGAACGGTGGTGCATGTCACCAGCGTGCGCAGGTGAGGGGCGCGCCGCCCCAAGGCGGAGCCCCGCCCGGCACTGCCGGCCTCCCGCTCGCGCCCAGAATTTCGCCGGTCATCGCCCCGCCCTCCGCGTGTCGACAGAGCCTTTCATCAGACCGCGATCCGGGCTGGGCGCGCAAAGGGGCTGACTCGTTCGAGCGACGACGGATCGATTCGGCGGCAGGTGACCGCTCGGGACGACGGGGACTTGGGAAGGGGGACTCCCGCACGATGTCGCTCCTCGTGAAGGGACACCTTGTTCATGCGTCTCCGCAATGCCGCGGTCGCCGCCTTCGGCGCCCTCGCCCTCGTCCTGGCCGTTCCCTCCTCCGCCTCCGCAGCGGAGGGGCAGTTCCAGTACTCCTACACCGGTCTGGACGGCACCCCTCGGATCGCGGTACTGGAAGATCCGGTGAGTCGGGAGTGCATCACTCTCCCCGAGGTCGCGGACCCCGGAGCCAGTTCCCCGGCCCACTCTCCTCGCAACCGGACCGACGAGTACGCGCGGGTCTTCACCGAGCCGGACTGCACGGGAGACTCATTCACGCTGCGCCCGCACACCGGGTACGGATCCGAGCGCCTGAAGCTCCGATCAGTCGTGTTTTTCTAGGCGGACGAGCGTGTGAGGCACCGCCCGTCCGCGAGGGCCTTGCGGGCGGGCGCTTTTCTCGCGCCTGCGGCGCGCGTCCGTAGGCGCTCGTGGCGCTCGAGCTGGTAGCGCCACGAGTGCATGTCGGTACGAGCCACTGCTCCAACTTCCCGATGTTCGCGCCTCCCTACCGTCCTTCGCCCGTCGTCACTGTGCGTTCCCCGTGCGGGTGGCGGTGCCGCCAGGCGCTGACGTGTGGGCCCCGTATGCCATTTCATGTAAATAGCCCGTTATGTATGCCATCGGAAAGGATTTGGGTGAGCGGTGTTTCCTTTGCGTCGAACGCGTTCGTGCTCGCCTTGGAAGCCGGTCCCGGTTCGGCGGCGTCGGCCATAGGTCGTCCTTCCGCAGCCGTCCGGGTGAGGGTGGTGGCTGATGGAGCATGACTGGGCTGACGAGGGGTTGTCCGCGGGGCGGCCCTCCGGCTTGATCGGGGCGCAGATCGCGGGCTACCGCGTGGAGCGCGAGATCGGCCGCGGGGGAATGGCGGTCGTCTACTGCGCAAAGGATGTGCGGTTGGAACGTACCGTGGCGCTGAAGCTGCTCGCTCCGCACCTGGCACATGATGACGCGTTCCGTCGGCGTTTCATGCATGAGATACGTGTGGCTGCTGTGATCGATCATCCCCATATCGTGCCGATCTACACGGCCGGGGAGGCCGACGGCGTTCTGTATATCGCCATGCGCTATGTCCCTGGGTGGGAATTGGGAGCGCTACTGGACCGTGATGGTCCGTTGCCGGTGGCGGCTGCGGTGCGTATTGCCGGTCAGGTGGCGTCGGCGCTGGATGCGGCGCATGAGTACGGTCTGGTGCACAGGGACGTCAAGCCCGGAAACATTCTCATTACCAGGGGCATCGACAACGACCGTCCCGAGCACGCCTATCTCACGGACTTCGGACTGGCGAAGCCGGCGACGGCGACGGGGGAATTTACCACAGTCGGCATGTTCGTAGGCACCCTGGACTATGTGGCACCGGAGCAGATCTCCGGCCATTCGGTGGGTGCGAGGTGCGACCTGTACGGCCTGGCCTGCACCGTTTACGAATCCCTTGTCGGCAGGCCGCTGTTCGAGCGCGACGATGACATGGCACTGCTGTGGGCGCACCAGTACGACGAGCCCCCTCCGTTGTCCGAGGGGTGTCCGGGGATCGCGCCGGGAGCCGACAGGGTGATGACGAAAGCCCTCGCCAAGATTCCTGCAAATCGTTACAGCTCGTGCAGGGAATTCGTGGCGGAGTTGCGTGTCGCCGTGAGTGGCGTGGGTGGGGGCTCTCGTCCGCCGACGCAGGAGGACGCAGGGCGGGCGTGAACCGAGGCCTGACGATGGCCGAGGACCGCATTCCTGCGTTTGTGATCGGCGGTGCTCCTCTCGGGCGGCCCGCGCGACAGCCGGGGCTCGACTCTCCCCGAATCCGAGTTTCGGTCATGCTTGAACGGTGACCCATGGACGCTGGTGGCGAGGTCAATCGCGGGATCCAAGCGGTCGGTACGCGCCGGACCTGTGGCCCGTAGGGATCGTGGTCGGCCTTACTGTCGTCGTGGTCTGCGCGGCCGGCGCCGGGGGGTACCGGATCGTCTATCACCTCATGCAAACCGTGGCCGGCGCATCGAGGCCCGCGCAAACCGTGAACATCGCCGACGTCGTCAAACTCACCATTGCCATCCTGACACTGTTCGGTGCGGTCCTTGCCGGTGTGTACGCCTACCGCAAGCAGAGAATCGCGGAGGGGGATGCCCATCGGGCGGACGCCATTCACTTCGCCGAGCGCTTTACCACCGCCGCTGGTCAGCTCGGTCATGAAACAGCGGCCGTACGCCTTGCCGGCGTGTACGCGATGGCAAGGCTGGCCGACGACTGGGATGAACAACGCCAGGTCTGCATCGACGTGCTGTGCGCCTGTTTACGCATGCCGTATGAACCCGACCCGGAGTCCGACAGCCACAGGAAGGGAGAACGCGAGGTTCGGCACACCATCATCCGAGTCATCCGCGACCACCTCGACGGCTCAAGGGAGTGGACGTCCTGGTCGGCCTGCAGTTTCGATTTCACGCGGGCCAATTTCGACGGTGGTGACCTTTCGGGCAGTCACTTCTCCGGCAGGGTCTCCTTCGCTGACGCCGAGTTCATCGGCGACGCGGTCAGCTTCACCGGCGCACGGTTCAACGGGGGCGGAGTCACTTTCAACCGTGCGCAGTTCAGCGACGGCACGGTCGCCTTCTGCCGTGCGCAGTTCAGCGACGGCACGGTCGCCTTCCGCCGTGCGCAGTTCAGCGGTGGCACGGTCAGCTTCGATCACGCGAAGTTCAGTGGTGGCACGGTGACCCTCGACGACGCGCAGTTCACGGGCGGCACCGTCACCTTCTACAACGCGCAGTTCACCGATGGCGCCGTCAGCTTCTCCTACGCGCAGTTCATCAGCAGCACGGTCACCTTCCATCACGCCAAGTTCAGCGGCGGCACGGTCGCGCTCGACCACGCCGCGTTCATCAGCAGCACGGTCGCCTTCGTCCGTGCACGGCTGAGAGGGGGCACGGTCACCTTCGACGGTGCCCGGTTCACCGGTGCCGACGTCCGATGGGGTCCGCTCCGGCCGCCAGAGGAGCGGCCAACCTGAGCCGTCCGCCCCACGGACGAGAAGCACCGGGCTTCCGAGGGCAGGGAGGACTCCGCTGGCCCTGGTGGTGGCGCAGCTCGCGGGGCGCATCCCGCTCAGTGGCTCGTCCTACCGGTGGGCCTCGCGGCCGGCCAACCCGAAGACCGGCTGGGGATTCGGCCGGCCGACCTTCTGCTACCTGGCCGTCGCATCCTCACGCCGTGGTGTGCCATCCGGGTTCCAGGCTGTCGAGGAGGGTGTGGAAGGCCTTGTCGGCCCGGTCCCAGTGGCCGTCCGCCAGCGGGGTGATCAGAAGGCCGAGGGAGGCGTCGGCCAGGAGGGTGGCCTGTGTCAGGGCTCGGTCCTGGGCCATGCCGAGGTCCCGGAAGACGGAGGCGAACAGGTCCGTCCATTCGGTGACGATGTCGCGCATGACGGGCCCGTAGCGGTCCGGGTGAAGCACGCTGGCGCTCATGATCTCGAGGTAGAGAGGGAGAGTGGCGCGTACGTCGGGGTCGCTGAACTGTCGCCACACCTCCTCCATGAAGCGGCGCAGGCTCGCTGGGTCCGTGAGTGAGCCGATGTTCTCCAGCAGGTACCGGGTGCGCAGGAGAGGCCGGCGCTCGTAGATGTCGAGAGCCTCGGCGACCATGCGTTCCTTGGTGCCGAAGTAGTACAGGAGCATGCGGTCGCTGGTGTCCAGGGCCTTGGCCAGCGGGCGCAGGGACAGGTCCGCGAGGCCGTTGCGCATCACGTACTCGCGGACCCGGTCGAGAAGGTCGCGTCGCTTGGCCGGATCGGGCGGGCGGGGCATGGGGGCTCCTGGAAGCGTGAGGGTCAAGGTTCCGTGTGTCCGCTATGGCGGTTTTGATTCTTTTGGTCGGGTCTTTACTGTAGCGGTTATTACGTCTATATTTTAGGTGTAGCGATTGCTACGTGTAAGCAGCCTGGCGTGGGCCGGGCACGTTCACCGGCGGATCGCCCGACCGCCTGCTCAGAAGGGACTGATCCCCATGGCCACCTGGGCCATCGGCTACCCCATCGCCTTTCGTCTGGGAGGGCCGTCCTCGCGTGCCGCTGCACCCTCGTGGTTCGCCAGGCAGTGGGCCCTGTGGTCCCGCATGCTCGCGCCGCTGCGACCGCTGGACGCGCCGCGCGGCCGCGCCACCGCCTGGGACGCCTCCTGGCCTCTGCAGCGGGAACTGACCTCCGTGCGCCGGGCCCGGCGGCTGGTGACCGCGCAACTGGGCGAGTGGGCTCTGGACGACCTGGCCGACACCGCCGAGCTGCTGGTGAGCGAACTGGTCACCAACGCCCTGCGGCACACGCGCGGCCCGCTCAGGCTCAACCTTCGGCTGCGCCACTCCCGCCTGCTGTGCGAGGTCGAGGACACCGAGTCCGCCCACCCTGCACGCAACGACGTCGACTCGGAAGCGGAGAGCGGCCGGGGCATCGAGCTCCTCGACCTGCTCGCGGACGCCTGGGGCAGCATTCGGACCGCCACCGGCAAGACCATGTGGTTCGAGCTGCAGGCGGAGGACCGTCTGCGCGGGGCGCAGGCGCCGTGACACAGGGGGTCGAGGGCTATCCGGCAGCCCCGGCCTTCGTGCGCCTGCGCCGAGCTCGGCAGGGCTGCCGTGCGACGGATCCCACCGGGTTCCGGCCCTCCGTTCTCGGACGATCCGCCCCGGTCCTGATGGCCGGGGCGGTGGCACATTCAGGTCACCGGTGGCACGAAGGGCCGGGAAGGGGCTCTCCTTGGCCCGGGGCGTGCCCTGCCGGTCGACCCGGGGCCCCTGCCCTGCCGGGGGGGCAGACCCCCAAGGCAGCACCTGGGCGTACGGCGGGTGTCCGGTGGTAGCCGCACGGCCACGTGCGGTTGTTCGGCACGAGAGGTTCCCCTGGACGGATGAAATCGCCTAAGTTATTCCGATTAAGATGGTTTCGACGGATGTAGACCGCTGGAGGTCCGCATCCGATCGCATGCGGCCCAGCGGGTGCGCGAGCGGTGAGCGGAGGTGGCAGTCGGCAGTGGTGAATGCCAGAGGCGGCGATGCCTACAACATCGGCCCGTCCATGCCCCGCGCCCAACATCCGCTGCGCCGGCCCCAGGGCCTGCGGACCGTACCGACGGTGCGGCCCCCGGAGCGGCACCGCATGCGGATGCGGCTGCTCGACGCCGTGGACGAGGACCGGCGCGATGTCGAGGTGCTGCTGACCGCGCTCCAGCAGGCGGTGGCCGAGGTGCACGGCCTGGGCGGCATGGTGCATCTCCCGGGCGGCGGCATGAGCGGCATCCTCTACCTGGTCGCCGACAGCGGCCTGCCGGAGTCGATGACCCGGCCCTGGCTGATCATCCCGGCCCGGGGCTCGGCGCCGCCCAGCAGGGCCGCCCACAACGACACCGTCGCCTGGCAGCCCGATCTGGTCCCGCCCGACCCGGTGCCCGGCCGGGACCCCGCCGCCCTGTGGCCTGCCCGGCTCCCCGCCGGCATCGGTCACCTGGCCGTCCCCATTCCGGGCGGTGGCCGGCGGCGCGGCGCGCTCTCCGTCCTCTTCGCCCCGGGTGCCGAGCCCGGCGCGGCGGAACGCACGTTCCTGAACGAGGTGGCGGCCTGGATGTCCGGGAGGCTCGGGTCGTCCGGGATCCTCAATCCGTCCGTCACCCTGCTGCGCGCCCTGGAGAACGGGTCAGGACCGCGGGAGGCCACCCCCCAGTGGGACGTGGAAGGGGCGCCCTCCATCACCTACACCTGGGACCTGCGCACCGGGGAGCTGACCTCCGACCGGCCCGTCGAGGAGGTGCTGGCCGGCATCGATCCGCAAGTGATGAGCGGCGGCATCGAGGCGTGGGCAGCGCTGATCCACCCGGACGACCTGCCAGGGGCGGTGGCCGGCTTCGACACGGGCATCCAGCTGCGCGGCGGCTTCCAGAACGAGTACCGGATCCGGCGTCAGGACGGCACATACCTCTGGATCGAGGCCCGTGCCCGGACGATCACGGACGAAGAGGGGACACCGGTGGAGGTGGTCGGCACCCTCCGGGACAGCAGCGAGACGCACGCCGCCGCCGAGTCGGTGGGGCGGGCACTGGGCCACATGAGCGACGGCTTCGTCTCCCTGGGCACGGACTGGCGCATCGGATTTCTCAACCAGGCCGCCGAGCGGCTCTTGGGCGCCGCGGGAGATGTGGCCGGAGCCCTGCTCTGGGACCTTCCCGCAGTACGGGCCGTGCCGGGGCTGGAGCAACGGTGCCGGGCCACGGCGGCCGAGGGCCACCCAACCGGATTCGACGTACCGGGGCCCGACGGGACGTCCTGGTACCACCTGCGGCTGGTGCCGGTGCCGGAAGGTCTCACGGTCTACATCACCGACACCACCGAGCGGCATCTGCGGGAGGCCGAGCGGGCCGCCGCGGAACGGGCGTCCGCGGAGCGGGCGGCCCTGATGCAGCAGATCACGCGGGAGCTGGCCGAGGCCGTCACGGCCCAGGACGTGATGGCGGCGGTGGCCGACGGTGTCATGACACCCCTGGGGGCCACCGGACTCATCATGCTCGGCGTGGTCGGCGACCGGCTGACCGTGGTCGGCTCCCGGGGATATTCCGAGCGCTTCACCCGACTGCTGGACGGGCAGTGGACGGTGCGGGACACCACGAACCCGGTGGGGGAGGCCCTGAGCACCCGCACCCCCCTCTACATCTCCTCCCCGGAGGAGTTCCTGCAGCGTTACCCCGGGACCGAGATCCTGATCCAGAAGGACGGCAAGCAGGCGTGGGCCTTCCTGCCGCTGGCGGTGTCGGGGCGCGGGATCGGCGCGGCGGTGATCTGCTTCGGCGGGCCGCGAGTGCTGGGCGACGACGAACGAACGCTGCTGACCGCGCTCAGTGGACTGATCGCGCAGGCCCTGGAGCGGGCCGGGCTCTACGACGAGGCGACGACCCGGGCCCGTACCCTCCAGCGCAGCCTGCTGCCGCAGGAACTGCCCGAGCTGCCCGAGGTGACGACGGCGGCGCGCTACCAGCCGGCCAAGCAGGGAGCCGACGTCGGCGGCGACTGGTACGACGTGATCCCGCTCTCCGCGGCCCGGGTGGCGCTCGTGATCGGCGACGTCATGGGCCACGGCATGGCCGAGGCTGCCACCATGGGCGCGCTCCGCACGGCCGTCCGCACCCTCTCGGAGCTGGAGCTGCCGCCCGACGAGATCCTCGGCCACCTCAACGACATCGTCGGCGAGCTGGGCACCGATGTCTTCGCGACCTGCCTGTACGGCATCTACGACCCGGTGACCCGGTGTCTGTCGTACGCCAGCGCCGGTCAGCCGCCCCCGGCGGTGGCCCAGCCCGACGGCACCGTGACCTTCCTGTCGATGACCCCGGACCCGCCCCTGGGAGTGGCCGCTCCGCCCTTCGAAACCCTCGAGACCCTCCTGCCCGCCGACAGCCTGCTCGCCCTCTACAGCGACGGTCTGGTCGAGAGCAAGGACAGGGATGTCACCACCGGCATGAGCCACCTCGCCGAGCTCCTCTTCCAGTCCGTGAACGCCATGCCGACCTCGCCGGCGGACGCGTCCGACCTGGATGCCCTCTGCGCCACCCTCACCTCCGCTCTCCTCCCCGCCCACGGCGCGCTGAGCGACGACGCCGCCCTGCTGCTGGCCCGCACCCACGCGCTGGACGCGGAGAACGTCGCCGAGTGGCCGTTGCCGGAGGACCCGATGGCGGCGGGCCAGGCCCGCGACCTGGTCCGCGCCCAGCTCACCGACTGGGGCCTGGCCGACGAGGACCTGCTCATGACCACCGAACTCCTGGTCAGCGAGCTGGTCGGGAACGTCATCCGGCACGCCTGCGGCCCCATCCGGCTGCGCATGCTCCGCAGCCGCGCACTGATCTGCGAGGTCTCCGACGCCAGCCTGACCACGCCGCACATCCGCCACACCTCCGCCACCGACGAGGGCGGCCGCGGCCTGCAGCTCATCTCCGCGCTCTGTCAGCGCTGGGGCACCCGCCACACCCGCACCGGCAAGGCCATCTGGACCGAGCAGCCCCTCCCCACCGCCTCGGTCTGATCTTCACCATGCGGGTCGGGGACCTTCGGCATCTTCCGGCCCCCCGGCACGTGACACGGCCCGGCCGGCGGGTTCGAGAGAGCCGCAGGTCTCAGCGCTACCGTGGAGCCACATGTCGACTTCCTGACAGCGCCGAGGAGCACGTGGCATGGACATCGTGACGTCGCAGAAGATCACCACGTTCCTGATGTTCGAGGGCAACGCCGAGGACGCGATGACCTTCTATGTCTCGCTCTTCGACGGCGCCGAGATCGTCGCCGTCACCCGCTACGGCTCCGAGGGGCCCGGCAAGGAAGGCAGCGTGCAGCACGCGACGTTCTCACTCGCCGGCGCGCAGTTCATGTGCATCGACAGCCCCGCGCACCACGGCTTCACCTTCACGCCCGCGATCTCGCTCTTCGTGCAGTGCGAGAACCTGACCGAGATCGACCGTCTCTACACGGCCCTCGTCGAGCAGGGCACGGAGCTCATGCCGCTGGGAGAGTACGGCTTCAGCCCCAGGTTCGGCTGGGTCAACGACCGGTTCGGTGTCTCCTGGCAACTGAACCTGCCCGCGTGATCGGTGGCCGATGCCCCGGGCTTCGGGCGAGGGGCGTCAGCGCAGTGCGGCCTCGCCCGTGTGGACGGCACGCAGGGCGCGCTCGACCGTTTCCTGGTTCTCGCCGACCGGAGCCACGTAGTCGATGACCGCACGCGCGGCGTCCTCCCCGAGCGTGCGGGTGATCACCCACGCGGCGAGATACTGGGACGCCAGGCAGCCGCCCGCCGTGGCGATGTTCCCCTCGGCGTGGAACGGAGCGTCCAGCACGGTGACGTCGCAGGCTTCGACAAAGGGCCGGCTCTTCATGTCCGTGCAGGCAGGCATGCCATCGAGCAACCCGAGCCGGGCGAGTACCAGCGCGCCGGAGCACTGGGCACCGATCAGTTGCCGCGAAGGGGCGAGCGGCAGCCTGGAGATCAGCCGGTCGTCGGCGACCACGTCCCGCGTCCTGACCCCACTGCCGACCAGTACGACGTCGGCTTCGGTCACGAACTCCATCGGGCGCTGGCCGGTCACCTCGACACCGTTCATGGACGTGACCACCGGCGTGGGCGTCGTGATGAAGGCCTCCAGGCCGTCCTTTCGGCACCGGTTGATCAGCGCGGAGGCGATGAAGCTGTCGAGTTCGTTGAATCCGTCGAAGGTGAGCACCGCTACCTGCATGGCATCTCCTCGGAGCGCGGCATCAGCGGTCGAGTGTCTCAGACGGGCTGTTCCCACCGGCCCTGCTCGGCCGTGCCTCGCTGAATTCAGGATGTTTTCCTTCGGCGGGGAACGGAATTGTCGAGTCGCCGCAGGGCCAGGGCTTCAAACCCGTGGGCCGGTCGAGGTGGAACGGGGAGCCCGGGGCCGTGGGGGTCCAACCCCTGCTGAGAGCGCGCTCGACGGCCTCGGCGACGTCGGACGGCCGTACGGGCTCGGCCGCGTGCCCGAACCAGTTGCTCGAATGCGGCTGGCCGGTGGTGACCACGAGCGTGGTTCCGGGGGTGTCCGCGTGCTCGACCGCGAACGTACACGGCGACCAGGACAGGGCCTGGGAGTAGGTCGGCCTGCGTCGTAGCCGCCACCGGTAGGCCGTGCCGTCGACAACGATGCGTCGTGATCCCTTACGGCCCAGTGCCATCGCCCCTCCTCGGTCGCCCCTGTATTCAACCGACCGGCTTGGCCGTTGAGCGAACGGGGTGGCGCCCGCAGAGAGATGCGGCCGTACAAACCGGCCCGAACGGGGCCGAGTTGCCGTCCGGGGCCGGTGGATCCGGGCTCGGACGGGGGGCCGGTGCGGCGTGCGCGGAGTACTCCCATCCCGTACGGCATCGCCCCCGGCAGTACGGGATGGGAGCTGGAGAGGGGGTGGGCGGAGGGGGTCGCTCGGCCTAGCCGGCGAAGTGGTCGATCACGTTGCCGTTTCCGCACTTGTTGGGGGAGACGGGGAGGTAGGCGGCCAGGATGGGAACCGCGATCGATTCCGAAAGGCAGGCGGGTGCCGGCGAGAAGGTCCAGTTGTTGCCGCCGGTGACGCCACCGCCGAAGTTGGTGCCGTTGTCGGCGTTTGCGGGAGCGGCCATGGCCACGGTGGCCAAAGCGACCGCGGCAGTGATGATGATCTTTCGCATGTCTGCTGTAACGACCCGAATGATCCAAGGGCACGCCCTGCAAAGGTGTGTCCCCCGCTTGCTCGAAACAATGAGCATCAACGGGAAATAATGTGGATCCGACTGCCTCGGTTTCCTGCTGTTTCCGATGTGGATCCGGCAGTGACGGGGGCTGCGTGCCGGGCGGAAACGGCTGCACGGGCGAAGCGGAAAGGGCCCGCGGGCGAATGGGAGCGGGCGGTCCAGGAATACCGCGTCGCAGTGGGGCCCGGTCATGCCGAGCCCGGCGTCGAAAGGCCGGGCCGCCGCCTGACGGCGGGATGACCGTAAGAAGTCATGTGAGCGCCATGGGCGATCGCAGTGGGTTCCGGTAAAGGTGAGAAGATTCGTCCTTTCATTCTCCTCATTCTCCGATCGGGACCCCGGGCCATGCCGCATCGTCCTCGCCGGAGACGGGCCGGAATCAGGGTCCGGAAACCGGGGCCGGAGGCCCGGGGTCGCCCGGACGGGAGAGTCGCGGACGGACACCGGGGGGAGGACCATCGAAGGCACGGAGGCAAGGTGGTGGCTATGGGGACACCGGCGATGCTCTTCAGCGAGAGTCCGGAGGATCCGTTCGCCCTCGGGCACGGCGGTTCGGCCGTGCTCGACGATCACGGCACCGTGGTCGGCTGGAGCACGCGCGCACAGGAGCTGCTCGGCTATCAGGCCAAGGAAGTGATCGGACGAACGTGGCCGGACCTCCTGATCGACGCGCGTGACCTGCATGCCGCACGGGCCGCCGCCGCATCCGCCATGAGGACGGGGGGCTGGTTCGGGGTCCTGCCCGTCCGGCACCGTGACGGACGGCGTGTGGAGCTGGGCTTCCGGGCCCGTGCGATCACCCGGGAAGGGGAGAGCCGGGAGTGGGTTCTCGTCGGTGCCCCTGCCGCGGACGTCGTTGCCTGGCAGCGGGACCGCGCGTTGCTGGACGGCCTGTACCGCAGGTCTCCGATCGGTCTGGTCATCCACGGCACGGACAGGAGGGTGATCCGGGTCAATCGTGCGGTCGAGAAGGCGAGCGGTGTCCCGGCCGACCTGCCGGTGGGCCATCGGCCCGCCGAATTCCTGGTCGACGAGGACGGGGGACCCGCGGAGGAACGAGTACGGCACGTCCTGGAGACCGGAGAGCCGTTGATCTTCACGGAGCAGTCCGCCCGGGCACGCCACGATCCTGGCCGGGAGCGGATGGTGTCCGTCTCGGCGTTCCGGATGGAGGATTCGGCGGGGCGGGTCCTCGGGGTGGCCGAGACGATCGAGGACATCACCGATCGCCATCGGGCCCAACGCAGGCTCGCCCTGCTGAACGAGGCGAGCGCCCGGATCGGAACCTCGCTGGACGTGCGACAGACCGCCCGGGAACTGACCGAGGTCGCCGTCCACGGCCTGGCCGACTACTGCTCGGTGGACCTTCTGAGGCCGGTCACACTCGGCGACGAACCGGTCCCCGGAGCGGCGGGCCCGCTGGTCCGCGTGGCCTTCTCGCCCCCGGAAATCCGGGTCCCCTTCCACGAGGGCGATGTGATCCCCCTCCTTCCGCAATCTCCGCAGGCGCGGTGCCTGGCCGAGCGCCGCCCGATCGCCGAACGGCTGCTGTCCCTGCGCCCCGAGTGGTACGCCATGGACCGGCGACGGGTCGAGATCGCCCTGGGCCTGGGCGTTCATTCGCTGATCGCGCTGCCCCTGGTGGCGCGCGGCCTGGTGCTGGGCATCGTGAGCCTGTGGCGAGCGCGCCATTCGGAGCCCTTCGAGGACGACGACGTCGCGGTGGCCCAGGAGTTCTCCTCGCGTGCGGCCGTCTGCATCGACAACGCGCGCCGCTTCACCCAGCAGCAGAACGCCGCTCTGACACTGCAGCGCAGCCTGCTGCCGGGCGCGGTGTCCGACCTGCCGGCCGTCGACGTGGCCTGTCGGTACTTTCCGGCCAGCGGTGAGCCGGGCATAGGCGGTGACTGGTTCGACGTGATCCCGTTGTCGGGGGCCAGGGTCGCCCTCGTCGTGGGGGACGTGGTCGGCCACGGGATCCATGCCGCGGCCTCGATGGGCCGCCTGCGTGCCGCCGTGCGCACCCTTGCCAGCCTCGATCTCGAACCCGACGAGATCGTGGCACGGCTGGACGATCTGGTCAGTCTGCTGGCCGGCGAGCTGGAGGCGAACGCCGACGACAGTCAGTCCACGGTCGAGCAGGTGCTCGGGGCCACCTGCCTGTACGCGGTCTACGATCCGGTCTCCCGGCACTGCTCCATGGCACGCGCAGGTCACCTGGCACCGGTCCTCTCCACGCCGGACGGCGAGGTGACCGTGGTCGACCTGCCCGCCGGGCCACCGCTCGGCCTGGGCGGGCTGCCGTTCGAGACGTACGACCTCGACCTCCCCGAGGGCAGTCTGCTCACGCTCTACACCAACGGCCTCCTCGAGGCTCGCGACGGCGACATCGACATTGCGATGGACAGCCTGTGCGCATGTCTCACCCAGCCCGACGAACCTCTGGACAACACCTGCCACGCGGTGGTCGAGGCACTGCTGCCCAAGGGTCATCTCCCCAGCGACGACATCGCGTTGCTCATCGCCCGTACCCGGGTGCTGCCGCCGGAGAACGTCGCCTCGTGGCAGCTGCCCCTGGAAGCGACCGCCGCCGCCCGCGCCAGGGAGCTGACCACGGCGAAGCTGACCGAATGGGGTCTGACGGACCTGGTCTTCACCACCGAGCTGGTCGCCAGCGAGCTCGTCACCAACAGCTACCGGTACGCGGACGGCCCGGTCACCCTGCGCCTCATCCGCACCCATTGCCTGATCTGCGAGGTGTCCGACTCCAGCCACACGTCTCCCCACCTCCGGCGTGCCCTCACCACCGACGAGGGCGGACGCGGACTCTTCCTGGTCGCGCAGCTCACGGAGCGGTGGGGCACGCGCTACACCCACGACGGCAAGACCGTCTGGACGGAACAGGCCCTGCCGCCCGCCTGATCTTCGGGCGGCGCCACGAGGAACCCGTCGTCCTCGGTTGCGTCCGGTGATCCACGTCGTCCTCGGTTGCGTCCGGTGATCAGCGAGGGTCGGCGGTGGGTGCCGGGGCGGCACGGCCCGCCGGGCCGCTGTCGGTCAGGACCAGTTCCTTCGCCCTCTCGAACTCCTCCTGCGTGATGTCGCCGCGGGCCCGCATCTCGGAGAGCCTGACGAGTTCGTCGGCAGGGCTGGGCCGACCGCCGGCCGCCGTCTCACGGACGTACGAGTTGAACATCTGCTGTCGCGCCCGGGCCTGTTCCGCATCACGGCGGCCCATGTCCTTGCCACGGGCGATCAGGTAGACGAGGACGCCGAGGAACGGCAGCACGAGCACGAACAGCAGCCAGCCGGTCTTGCCCCAGCCGCTCAGCGAGTCGTCGCGGAAGACGTCGAAGACGATCTTGAAGAGCAGGAAGAACCACATGACCCACAGGAAGATCCACAGCATGGTCCAGAAGGCGCTCAGCAGGGGATAGTCGTACGCGAGATACATCTGCGTCTTCCCTTCTTCTCCCTCCCGGGCCCACACCCGGACGGCGTCCTGCGTCCACAGTCCGCAGGTCAGGAGCCGGCCGCCTCACACGGTCCGGGTGAGCTTGCGGCCGACCGGCATACCCGTGCGGCTGTCCGGCTCGACGCGCGCCACCGACCGAGGGTGCCTACGCTTGAGGGGCAACCGCCGGGTACGCAGCGGGGATTCCGTGTTCAGCGGGTGGCGGTTCGCTCCCTACGGCACCGGAAGGCGGTCCCACCATGGCCACTTCGCCCGACACTCCCGTACTCGACACGATCGCTGCCATGACCATCGATTCCGTCGAGCACTGCCACATGGACGAGCGGACGCTCATCCTCTCCCGCATCGCCGCACTCGTGGCCATGGACGCTCCGGCGATCTCCTACCTGGCGCACATCAACCCCGCGATCAAGGCCGACTTCACGGTCGAGCAGCTGCAGGACCTTCTCGTCGCCATAGCCCCCGTCGTGGGCACCGCACGGGTCATGTCCGCCGCAGGTCACATCGCCCAGGCGTTCGGTGTTGCGATCGCTCTGGCCGACAGCGAGGCAGAAGCCATAGCCCAGGCCGAAGCCAAGAGCCGCGGTACCTCCTGAGACACCCCCACCCTCTCGATCGGGAGGGGGCTCACGCCTGTGCGAGACCCCTCCCGCGCCACAGGCGGCCGGTCGACACCCCTCCCAGGTGACGGCCGGGGCGCCGGTCGGGTGACCTGCTGCTGCCTGCCGCCGCGGCGCTGTTGCGGAGGGGAGTGGCCCCGCGTTGGAATCAAGTGTGAGGCACTTTGGCGGCGCCGTGTCCGCCGGCCGTCCCGCTCCAGGCACGGGGGCCGGCCGGAAAGGGCTCAGGCACAACGCCCTGGGCATGTTCTCCTCGGTCGCCATGGGCCTGGCCTCCACCGGCCCCGCGTACAGCCTCGCCGCCACGCTGGGCATCATCGTGGCCGGGGTCGGACTGCAGGCCCCGATCGTCACCATGCTGGCGTTCATCCCGATAGTGCTGGTCGCGTGCGCCTTCCGGGAGCTCAACGCGAGCAACGCCGACTGCGGGACCACCTTCACCTGGGCCACCCGGGCCTTCGGGCCGCGCACCGGCTGGATGGGTGGCTGGGGCCTGATCGTCGCCAACATCATCGTCATGGTGAGCCTCGCCGAGATCGCCGCCGCCTACGGCTTCCGGCTGGTGGGCCAGGACGGACTGGCGGAGAGCCGGCTGTGGACCACCGTGGCGGGCATCGTCTGGATCGTCGTGCTGACCGCGATCTGCTACGTCGGCATCGAGTTCTCGGCCGCCGTCCAGCGCTGGCTGCTGTGCCTGGAAGTGCTGATGCTGGTCGTTTTCGCCGTCGCCGCGCTGGTCAGGGTCTACACCGACCCTCCCCCGACGGCGATCCATGTCTCCGCCTCCTGGTTCAACCCCTTCGAGGTGCCCTCGGTCAACGCTCTGACCTCGGGCATCCTCGCCGGGGTCTTCATCTACTGGGGCTGGGACACCGCGTTCTCGGTCAACGAGGAGACCGTCGACAGCACGCGCATCCCCGGGCGCGCCGCGGTCCTGTCCACCGGGCTGCTCCTGGTCATGTACGGGCTGGTGTCCACCTCGGCGCAGGCCTTCGCGGGAGTCGGCGCCTCGGGCATCGGGCTCGGCAACACGAACAACTCCGACGATGTGTTCTCCGGGCTGGGCGAGGCCGTGTTCGGGGCCGACCAGACGGGGCTGGTCCTGTCGAGACTGCTGATCCTGATGGTGCTGACCTCAGCGCTGGCCTCCGCCGAGACCACCATCCTGCCCCTGGCCAGGACCGTCTTCTCCATGGCGGTCCACAAGGCCGTCCCCTCCCGGTTCGCCCGGATCCACCGCAGGTTCCTCACCCCGACCTGGGGAACGGTCGGCATGGGAGCGGTCTCGATCGCCTTGTTCGTCCTGCTGACGTCGTTCAGCCGGAACGTCCTGGCCGACTCGATCGACTCGGTCGGTCTCGCGATCGCCTTCCAGTACGGAGTGACCGGCTTCGCCTGCGTCTGGTACCACCGCCAAGTCCTCACCCGCAGCACCAGGGACCTGGTCCTCAAAGGCGTGCTGCCGGCGCTCGGCGGGCTGTTCATGCTCCTGCTGTTCCTCTACGCCACCTTCGTCGTCTACGCGAACCCCAGCTACGGCACGACCAGCGTCGACCTGCCGCTGATCGGACCGACGGGCGGGGTCACCGTCCTGGGTCTTGGCGCCCTGCTGATCGGTCTCCTGCTGATGCCGGTGGTCACCCGTGGCCACAGCGTTGCCCTCAAGCTCCAGCGGAGCCTGCTGCCGGGCCGCCTGCCGCCGCACGCCGCCGTCGACTCGGCGAGCCGCTACCTGCCCGCCGACAGCGGGTCCGGGGTCGGCGGCGACTGGTACGACGTCATCCCGCTGTCGGGCACCCGGGTCGGCCTGGTCGTCGGGGACGTGCTCGGCCACGGTCTGCGCGCCGCGGCCACCATGGGAAGCCTGCGCACGGGGGTGCGCGTCCTGGCCCGGCTGGACCTGACCCCCGACGAGCTGCTGTCCCGCCTGGACGACCTGGTCGAGCAGACCGCGCACGAGCAACGGGCCGCCCACAGCCCGGGCCACAAGAAGCCGCAGGCCGACGAGGCTCTGGGCGTGACCTGCCTGTACGCGGTGTACGACCCCGTCTCGGGCAGGTGCAGCCTGGCGCGGGCCGGGGAGCCGGTGCTGGCGGTCGCCGAACCGGACACGGGCGTCGTCGACTATCCGGAGCTGCCCACCGGGCCGCCGCTGGGAATCGGCGGCCCGCCCTACCAGAGCACGGAGCTGGAGCTCGCGCCGGGCAGTCTCGTCGCCCTCTTCACGGGGGGCCTCCTGCAGGCGGCCGACGGCCGTGACGCCGGGCTCGCGCAGCTGTCCCAGGTCCTCGCCGGCGACCGGAGCTCCCTGGAGAAGCTGTGCGACCGGGCGGTGACAACCCTGCTGCCGGGGCCGGTGGACGTGGACGCGACGCTGCTCGTGGTCCGCACACGGCTGCTCGACCGGAACCAGTTCGCCGAGTGGGCGCTGCTTCCGGACCCGGAGGCGGTGTCCACCATCCGCTCCGCCGTCAGCAAGCAGCTGCGCGACTGGGGGCTGGACGACCTGTCCTTCGCCAGCGAGCTCATCGTCAGCGAACTGGTCACCAACGTCATCCGCTACGTCGGCGGCCCCGTCCAGGTGCGCCTGATCCGCGACAGGACCCTGATCTGCGAGGTCTCCGACACGGGGCACACCACGCCCAATCTGCGGCACGCCGCCAGCGACGACGAGGGCGGCCGGGGCCTGTTCATCATCGCCCAGATGACCCACCACTGGGGTACGCGCTACACCTCCACCGGCAAGACCATCTGGACCGAGCAGGACCTGCCGCCGCCGGACGACCGGTGATGCCTCCCGTGCGGTCAGGAGCTGCGGAGGGCCGAGGTGGTCTTGCCGGTGCGGTCGCGCAGCAGCACGCGCAGGGTGTTGGCGTGCTCGTATCCGACTTTCCGGGAGATGGCCTCCAGCGACAGGTCGGTGGTGCGCAGCAGGTGGGCGGCGCGTTCGACCCTCAGGTCCTGGACGAAGCGGACGGGGGAGGTGCCGAGGACGCGCTGGACGGTGCGCTGCAGGGTCCGCTCGCTGACGCCGAGGGCGCCGGCCGCTTCCGGGATGCTGATCGGCTCGGCCAGACGTGCCCGCACCCAGCGTTCGAAGGCCGCGACGGTCGGATCGCTCTGCGCCAGGGCGCTCGGGATGGTGTACGCGGACTGCGAGGGACGTTCGTCGACGACCAGGTAGCGGGCGATCAGGTCGGCCAGGGCGGGGCTGCTCGCGCGCACGATCGCCAGCGCGAGGTCGACGTGACCGAAGGCCGCGCCCGCCGTGGTGATCTCGCCGCAGGCGACGACCATCCTGCTCTGGTCGAGCTCGACGGTGGGATATCTGGTGCGGAACACCGGTGCCAGCCACCAGCTGGTGGTCGCCCGCAGGCCGTTCAGTGCCCCCGCCTCGGCGAGCAGGAACGTGCCGGTGCACGCCGAGGCGATCGGCGTGCCGCGCGCACGCGTCCTGGCGATCAGCTCCCGGGCGGGGAGCGACGCGTCCCCGGCGACGTGGTCGACGAGCGCCTGGGGACGGCGTTCGGCCAGTGCGGGAACGATCAGCAGATCGGCCGTCTCCGCGTGGTCGACCGGCTGGGCCGTCACGAGGTGTCCGGCGCCCGTCCGGACCTGCGGGCGGAAGCCGACCTTCGTCACGTTCCAGGTCGGCGGATCCGCGATCTCCTCGCCCATCGCGTTCGCGCCGTGGAGCACGTCGAGGACGGCCGAGAGCCCGGAGTCGAACACCCCGTCGTACACGAGAACCGCAACATCCATGACGGAAACTCTATCAATGGAGTCGTTTCTGCCACTGATGGGTCTGTCGGCCGGCGGCATACGTTCGCCGTGTGCCGGAAGCCCGGAAGCCCGGCAGTTCGGGAGAAGAAAGGAGTCATCACCATGAAGATCGGTCTGTTGGCGCGCATCGAGGCCAAGGCGGAACACGCCGACGAGGTCGAGGCGATGCTGCGCGGCGCGGTGAAGCTGGCCGAAGAGGAACAGCACACGGTCACCTGGTTCGCCTTCCGCCAGGACGCCACCACCTTCGGCGTCTTCGACACGTTCGACGACGAGGAGGGACGGGAGGCGCACCTGCACGGTCGGATCGCCGCGGCGCTCATGGGCGCGGCGGAGACCCTGCTCAGCTCGCCTCCGGTCATCACTCCCGTGGACCTGCTCGGAGCCAAGATCTCCTGACGCGTCCGGACGCAGCGGCCGCAGGCGGCAGGGCGGTTCGGCCCGCGGCGCCCGGACACAGGAAGCCGGAGACAGGAAAACGGAGAGACGGAGAACCGGCATGACAGCGACCACGGACCCACACGACGTGCGGTCCCGCACCCACACCTGGCGGCGGCCGGTCCCCTGGGCCGAAGCCGGCGACGCGTCCGGTCTGGAACTGCTCCAGAAGATCCTCAAGGGTGAACTGCCCGAGCCGCCCATGGGAGGGACGCTCGGCTTCCGCCTGGTGGAGGCCGACGAGGGACGGGCGGTGTTCGAGGGCGATCCCGGGGAGCATCTGCTGAACCCGATGGGGACCGTGCACGGAGGGTTCGTGGCCACGCTGCTCGACTCCGCCCTGGGCTGTGCGGTCGCGGCCGCACTGCCCAGGGGCCGCGTCTACACCACGATGCAGCTCAACATCCACATGGTCCGACCGGTCTTCCCCGGGACGCCGCCACTGCGATGTGAGGGCCGCACCGTCCATGTGGGCCGGACCATGGCCACGGCGGAGGCCCGCGTCGTCGGTGCGACCGACGGCAAGCTCTACGCCCATGGCACCACCACGTGCGCGATCCTGGCGCCCTCCCGCACGGGTTCGGCCCCGGGAGCCTGCCGCCCGGCACCGGAGGAGGGCGGCGGTGCGGAGGGGCAGGAGATCACACCGTCTTGATCTGCCCGCCGTCGATGGTGAACTCGGCTCCGGTGATGTTGCCCGCGAGCGGCGAGGCGAGGAAGAGGGCCAGGTCGGCGACTTCGTGAGCTTCGGTGACCCGCCCGGTGGAGATGCCCATGCTCTGCGGCACGACCACGTCGATGGCTTCCTGCGCGGTGGTGCCGGCCTGGGCCGCCGTCGCGTCGGCGAAGCCGCCCGGGGCTGTCCAGAAGGGAGTGCGGACCGGGCCCGGCGCGATCGCGTTGACCCGGACGCCGCGCGGTGCGAACTCCTCGGACAGCGACTTGGTCAGGCTGGTCAGCCCGGCCTTGGCCGCGGAGTAGTCCACGACCATGGGAAAGGGCAGGCGGGCGTTGATGGAGCTGATGTTGACGATGGAACCCCCACCCGCGTCCAGCAGGTGGGGAAGGGCAGCGCGACTGGTCCGCACCGCGCTGAACAGGGTCATGTTGAAGATCCGCTGCCACTCGGCGTCGTCGATGTCCAGGAAGCTCGGCCGGGACGTCGCGGTGCCCAGGTTGTTGACCAGGACGTCGACCCTGCCGTGCTGCTCCACGGCGCGCCGGACGAGGGTGTCCGGCCCCTCTGCGGTGGACAGGTCGACCGGGACCGTGGTGACGCCGTGGTCGCCCCGGAGCGCTTCGAGTTCGGGAGTGATGCTCCGGCTGCCGGTGACGACGTGTGCGCCTTCACGGGCGAACGCACCGGCGATGGCGAGGCCGATGCCCTTGCTCGCCCCGGTGACGATGGCGACCCTGTCGGTGAGCTGGAGGTCCATGGCGCCCCTTTTCTGCATTGATCACCGTATATGTCGAGAGTATGGGGAGACGGTGACTCCGGCTCAGGGGGCAAGGACAGCGGCGACGGGGACCAGGACCTTGCGGCGCCCGCGCCCGCCCGGAGGGCGTATCCGCCGCCCGGTGGGCGGGTTGGACCGGCGGGAGCGGGGCGGTCTCTTAGGCTGAGCAGGCCGTTTCCGGACAGGGGGCGGTCAAGGAAAGGACCCGCACCGTGTCGGCTCAGCTTTCGGACGACCTCAAGGCTCTCCTCGACGACAGTCCGCTCTTCGTGTGCCTGGCCACCATTCAGCCCGACGGCAGTGCCCAGCAGTCCATCACCTGGGTCAAGCGCGACGGCGACGACCTCCTCGTCTCCACGACCGTCGGCCGGCGCAAGGAGAAGAACCTGCGCCGGGACCCCCGCGTGACCGTCATGATCAACCCGCCGGACGCGCCGTACACCTACGCCGAGATCCGGGGCACGGCCACGATGACCACCGAGGGGGGACCGCAGCTGATCGACGAACTGTCCCGCAAGTACACGGGCAAGGACTACGCGGAGTTCAACCCGGCGTCGAAGGACGACGCGCAACGCGTCGTCATCCGCATCACCCCGCGCAAGGTCGTCGGTTCCATCTGAGGTCCGTCCGGCCGTCCTGAGCGGCCCCCGCCCGGTCGGGGCGACGGGCAAGGGTGCCGCCGGTCGGGTCAGCCCAGGACCGCGCGCTTCTGGGCGGCGAACTCCTCCTCCGTCAGGACGCCCTGGTCGCGGAGTTCGCCCAGCTCCTTCAGCTGGTTGATCTTGGCGGTCATGTCGTCCTCGGTGGACGGGGGCGGAGGCGGCGGCGCGGGTGGCGGCGGAGCCTGCTGGGACGGGGCCTGCTGGTAGGCGTCCTGCTGTTCGGCCTGGGCGGCCCAGCGGCCGGCCTGGCGGCGTGAGACGCGGTTGGACACGGCCGTGGCCGTTCCCGCGACGACTGCGGTGCGTGCGACACCGCGCAGCAGTCCGGGCATGGGTGTCACCTCCTGGGGGATGCCGAGGTGTGCTCGGCGCCGGGGGACTCGGCGGTTTCCAGGGACGCGAGCAGCGCCTGCACCGGTATGCGCCCGGCTGCCACGAGCTGGGCGCCGCCGCGTCGCAGGGCGACGGCAAGGGGAGCCGCCCAGACGTTCTCGTACACGATGATCGCGGCGGAGTTCCCGGGCTCCAGCGCCGTACCGGCGTCGTCGATGTCGGACTGGTCCAGCAGCCCGGAGGAGGCGCCCTCGAACACGCTCAGGTCGGCGTCTGCCTCCAGGTCGCCCAGGTCCAGCGCGATGACCGTGCCGTCGCTGTCCTTGCGTACGAACAGGAGGTCGAGGACGCGGATGATCCCGCGGTCGACCAGATCCAGGAGCAGCGGGAAACCCTCGCCCGTCAGGCGGTGGCCCGGGAACTCCACGACCAGGTAGTCGACGGGCCCCATCTCGTCCAGGTGTGCACTGTGTTCGCTCATGGCTGTCAACTCGCTAGGGGTGGGTGGTGGTGGCAGTGCCCGGTGGGGAACCCGCCGGTGCGGTGTCCGTCTTCGGCAGGCGTGCCGCCGCGCCGCAGGGCCGGGGCATGCCGGACCTGTGCCCGTTCACGGTCGCCGAAGCGACGACCCGGGGCCTCACCCGGAGTGGGTGACATCGGCGGGACGGAGGAGGCAGCCGCCGGCACCCACCGCACCCCTCGCCGCCTCACTTCTTCAGGACCAGCTTCAGAGCGACGATCAGCAGCCCGAGTACGAGGTTGACCGCATCGGTGAGGATCAACTGCGGCCGGGTGGCGCCCGCGCGCAACGCGGCAGCCGTCGACCAGCCCACCTGGCCGGCCAGGGCGACGGCGAGGGCGAGCCAGGCCGCGCCCACGGCGTCGAGGCCCAGCAGCGGGCTGACGAGCACCGCCACCGTGGGCGGAACGGCGGCCTCCACGATCGGCCACTCCTCGCGGCACACCTCCACCACGACCGCACGGTTCAGGGTGCGCTGCGCCATGCGGGCACCGAACAGCTGGGCGTGCACATGCGCGAGCCAGAAGATCACCCCGGTCGCCAGCAGCAACAGCGCCAGTTCCAGCCGGGGGAAGGGATCGCGGGCACCTGCCCCGACCACGACGGAGGCGGCGAGGAGCGAACCGTACAGACCCCCGGTGTAGTCCGCGTGGGCCCGGCGTTCCGCCCGGCGTGCGCGTGTCTGGGTTCGGGTCTGCTTCGCCATCTCGCTCCAGGGGCCCTCGGAGCCTGCCGTGTCTGCCGTGTCTGCCCGTCCAGGCTGCGCCGCCGGGCGGCGGGACGCCTCGCCTGCTCCGGGTGACCCGGGCCGTGCGCAGGCCGGGGGCGTGGGAGTGGCGCGGCCCCGCGCCGTGTTCAGCGGTCGTTCGGGTCCTCGGCCCGATGCCGGGACACCTGCCGGCGTACGGTGCGCCAGCGCGACCGGGTCTGCTCGACCAGGTCGTCCCACTGACGGCGCACCTCGTCGTCCGGGGTGCGCCGCCCCTGGGCGATCCGGTACAGCTCCTCCTGCACCTCGCGCCCCAGCGCGGCCGACCCGACGACGATGAGCATGACGCCGAACAGCGCCGAGATCATCGCGAAGACCGCGCCGACCACTCCGTACCGCTCGGCGGAGGTGTTGAACAGATGCGGCAGATAGATGCCCGCGGCCACGGAGTAGACCGCCGTCACGACGGCCGCCGTGACGCCGAAGGGGATCAGGTCCCGCCAGGCGATCCTGCGGGCGGACAGCAGGTGACCGCTCCAGGTCAGGAAGACGGCGCTGACCGGTACCTCGCCGGCCACGGCCGCAAGGCCGGTCCTGCCCGCACCGAGGAGGGCGCTCAGCCACCCGCTGACCAGTGCGTAGACGAGGCCGGACAGCAGCCACCACAGGCCGTTGCGCGTGTTGCGCACACTGAGGGGCTTGAGTTCCCAGACCTGTTCGAACAGGCGCTGCAGGGTCCGTGTGAAGCTCAGGGACGAGATCGCCAGGAAGAGCACACCGAACACGCTCACGCTCGTGCTGCCGGCCTCGGCGGGCGAGAAGAGGGCGCTCACCGCGTCGGCGCCCGCCCCGGTCAGGCCGTACCGCTTGATGATCCGTTGCGCGGCGTCGTACGAGGTGAGGCTGCCGAGCAGGGTGCCGCCCAGGATCGCGACCGGGACCAGTGCGGTCAGGGCGCTGGATGCCAGGGCCATCGAGCGGTCGAATCCCGCGACTCGCTGGAAGCGGTTGAGCACCCGCAGCGCGAAGGCGGGACGCAGCCAGAACGTCAGCGCTCTGACCAGGTGCCGACGACTGTTCTCCGCCGTTGTGCCCTCCTGACGGCCGTTCAGGACATGCGTGAAGATCGGTGGATATGCGAGGAAACCGGTGAAGTGACCCTAACCGCTCGGGGGATGGAGCGGCGAAGAGGCCCGCCGGGGAACTCCGGCGGGCCTCTCGGGATGTGCCGCGGGCTCAGACGGCCGGCGCGTACTTCGGGTTGGGGCCGTGCTGGTTCGGCTCCGCCTTGCCCTCGGTGGCGAGGAAGACGATGAGGACGATCGCGCCGATCAGGGGGATCAGCCCGATGAGGATCCACCAGCCGGTCCGGTCCGTGTCGTGCAGCCGGCGGACGGCGACACCGAGCCCGGGCAGCAGGGTGGCGAGGCCGTAGACGATGCCCAGGATGTTCGATCCCATGGCGTAGTCGACGATCCCCAGCACGATGCTGATGATCAGGTTGAACAGGAAGAACATCCAGTATTCCTGCCGACGTGCGCGGCCGGTGAACACCGCGTACTTCTTCAGCACGTCCACGTACCAGTGCATGCGCGCCCCCCAAGGGTTGTGATGTACGTCACCCAATCGAATCAGTCAGCCTGACCGGAAGCCATCACTGTGGCGTGCACAGTTCAAGGCGTTACCGTCCTGCGGCCGTTCGGTGACCAGGGCGCCCCACACGAGCACCACCCGGCGCGGGCGGCCCGGTGCACCACGGGCGGCATGCGGCCCGCCGCGGCCGGCAGGACGATGGGAAGGGGGGCGGCCGCGACACCTGACGGGAGGCGCGCCCATGGCTCAGCAGGCGCAGGCGAAAGCCCAGGCCCAGAAGTCCGTCAGCACGGGCGGCGTGTTCTTCTCCTTCGCCCCGTGGATCATCTTCGGAGTGGTCGCCAGCCCCAGCACCTGGAAGTACGCGGCGCTCGCCGCGCTGATCGCCTCGATCGTCCTGTCGGGGCAGGACCTCCTGCACGGAAAGCTCCGCATCCTCGACATGACCGGCATCGTGTTCTTCGCCGTCCTCTCGGTCCTCGCCCTGGCGGTCGACCGCGGACAGCTCGTCTGGGTGGAGACCTACGCCCAGGTCATCTCCAACGGGCTGGTCGCCGCCGTGGCCCTCGGATCACTGTTCTTCGACCCCTTCACCGCGCAGTACGCCCGGGAGTCGACGCCGCCGAGCGTCTGGGACACACCCGTCTTCAAGCACATCAACACGGTGCTGACGGCGGTGTGGGGCGCGGCCTTCGCCCTGATGACCCTGTCGACCTATCTGGCCATCCGCTTCCCGGCCCAGGACGACTGGTTCAACTGGGTCGTCCCCATCGCCCTGCTCGTGTGGGCCGTGAAGTTCACCCAGCGCTATCCGGAGTCGTACAAGGCACGCGTGCTCTGATCCGGATCCGAACGGACGGCCGGGGCGTCTACCCGGGTATGGATCTGGGAAAGCCGCAACCACAGCCGCAACAGCCCGAGGGATGCCTGGTGGTGGCGCTCCGCATGCCCGTGCGGATCACCGCGCTCGTCGTGGTGCTGCCGGTGCGGATGGCGTGGGACGCGCTGGTCGTCGGCGGCCGGTTCCTGAACGACACCCTGCTGCGCCCCCTCGGACGCGCGCTGCAGTGGCTGTACGCGCGCGTGCTGACCCCGGTCGGGCGCGGCATCGCCTGGGTCGCCCGGGGGATCGGGGCCGCTCTCGGGTGGCTGTACGCGCGCGTGCTCGCCCCCGTGGGGCGCGGCATCGCCTGGCTGGTGCGGCACCTCGTCGTCCTCCCCGCGTCCTGGCTGTACGAGTGGGTCCTCGCCCCGGTCGGGCGCGGCGTCGCCCGGCTCGCGCGCGTCATCGGCACGGCCGTCGGCGCGGTCCTGTACTGGACGGCCCGCATCCTGCTCGTCCTGCCCGCCGTCGCCCTGTGGACGTGGATCCTCGCCCCCGTCGGCCGTGCGCTCGCCGTCGTCGCACACGAGGTGGGGGAGGCCCTCGGGCATGCCTGGCGGATCGCCGGGCGGATCTCGCGGGCCGTCGGCCGGGGGCTCGGCACCCTCTTCCGGTGGATCTTCGTGGAGCCGCTGCGCCGGGTGTACCGGACCGTCCTCACCCCGGTCGGACACGTCGTGCGGGACGCCCTCCTGCGGCCCGCCGCCGAGGCCGCGCGCGTCGCGGGGAGGGCCGTGGGGCAGGTGCTGGCCGCCGGCCGCGACGCCGTGCGCCAGGCCCGCGCCGATCTGAGGCGGATGCTCCTGGGCGGGGCCCGGCCGCCGGCCGCGGTGGACCGCCGGGAACCCGCGGGCCGCGACACACGTACTCTTGGTAGCAGTACGACCGCTCTCACGAAGGACTAGGACACTGGGCAAGCGACAGCCCGAAGGCCCGCCGCCCGCACCCGCGGTGCAGCGCATCCGACTGCGCTACACCAAGCGCGGCCGCCTCCGGTTCACCAGCCACCGTGACTTCCAGCGCGCCTTCGAGCGTGCGCTGCGCCGTGCCGAGGTGCCCATGGCGTACTCGGCGGGGTTCACGCCACACCCGAAGGTGTCGTACGCCAATGCCGCACCCACCGGCACGGGCAGTGAGGCGGAGTACCTGGAGATCGCCCTGGCCGCACCGCGCGACCCCGAGACCCTGCGCGGTCTGCTCGACGAGTCCCTGCCCGCCGGGCTGGACATCGTCGACGCGGTCGAGGCGCGGACCTCGGGCCTCGCCGACCGGCTCACGGCTTCCGTCTGGGAGCTGCGGCTGGAAGGCGTCGACCCCCTCGACGCGGAGCGTGCGGTCGAGGCCTTCACCAAGGCCGACACCGTCGAGGTGCAGCGCATGACCAAGAACGGTGTGCGCACCTTCGACGCCCGCCCCGCCGTCGTTCAACTGGAAACGCACAGTTCGACGGCTGATAGGCCGACCGACCAGCCCTGTGCGATACTGCGGCTGGTTGTTCGGCACGTGACGCCTGCCGTACGACCCGACGACGTCCTGTCCGGTCTCCGCGCCGTGGCCGACCTGGCGCCGCCGGTCCCCGCAGCGGTGACCAGGCTGGCGCAGGGGCTGTTCGATGAAGAGACCGGCACGGTGACCGACCCGCTCGCGCCCGACCGCGAGGCAGCCGAGGCCCTGACGGCCCAACCGGCTGCCGCCGCGACGGCGGCGACGCCGGAAGGTTCCGCGTAGGGACGGACGTCGAAAGCGCCGCCCTCGTACTCGGGAGCCACCTGGGTCGGGCAGCGCACCGACCAGAAGACTTTCGCCAGGCCGTACCGACAAGGCGTACGGAACCGGCGAGACAGGACACAGAGTGCTCCCGTGCGGCGCCCGCGCCCCGGACGGCGGCCATCGCGCACCGCGCGGGCCGCGGACGTCAACGGCGGACGGTTCATCGAGACCGACGCCGGACCAGGCGCGGCGCCCGGGAGCCTGACGGGAGAAACGCCCGCATGCTCGAGCCGATCGAACCCAACGAGGGTTCCGAACTGAACACCCCCAGCGACACCCTGCCCCCGCGCAGGCGTCGCCGTGCCGCCTCCCGCCCGGCGGGCCCGCCCGTCGAGGGCGAGGCCTACGCCGAGGTCACCGTGCCGGCCATACCGGCCGAGGACGCCGACGAGGCCACCGAGGCAGAGAAGGCCGAGGCCGTACCGCCTGCTCCCGCCGAGGAGCCCGCGGCCACCGGCCGCCCGCGTCGCCGGGCCACCCGCCGTGCCTCCGCGCCCGCCGGAACGCCCGAGTCCGCGGAGACCGTCGAGACGGTCGTTCCGGCTGCCACGACCTCGGCTGCCGAGACCGCTGTGACCACCGAGGCCGTCGAGTCCGCCGAGGCCGTCACGTCTGCCCAGGCCGTCGAGGAGCCCGCGCCCGCTCGTACCCGGCGCCGTGCCTCCCGTCGCGCGTCAGCGCCCGCCGGAACGCCGGCGTCGGCGGAGTCCGTGGTGCCCGCTGCCGCGTCCGGTGCGCCGGCCGCCGCCGGTGCCGCCGAGACCGGGATCGCCGTCGAGGGCGGGACGGAGGCCGACGAGAAGGCCGAAGCGGAGACCGTGCAGGCCGAGGCCACGTCCGCCGGTCGTCCGCGCCGCCGCTCCACCCGGCGTGCCTCCGCCCCCGCCGGTGCGCCGAAGTCCGCGGAGACTCCCGCGTCCGAGCCCGGTGCGCCCGCCCCGGTCGCCGAGGCCACGCCCACTGCGGACCTTGCCGCAGCTGCCCCCGCTGCCGAAGCCGCGCCCGCCGCCGAAGCGCCCGAGGTCGGTGCCGAGGAGGCGGCCCCGCGTCGTACGCGTCGTCGTGCGACCCGCCGGGTGACCGCTCCGGCCGGTGTTCCCGTGACCGAGGAGGCCGCTGTGGCCGCCGCCGAGGAGACCGAGACCGCCGAGCCCGCCCCCGCTGCCGAAGCTGCGCCCGCTGCCGAAGCGCCCGAGGTCGGTGCCGAGGAGGCGGCCCCGCGTCGTACGCGTCGTCGTGCGACCCGCCGGGTGACCGCTCCGGCCGGTGCTCCCGAGGCGGAGGAGGCCGCTGTGGCCGCCGCCGAGGAGACCGAGATCGAGCCCGCCGTGGCCGCGCAGGCCGCCGAGCCCGTCGCCACCGGGACCCCCGCTACCGAGGCCCCCGCCGCCGAGGCCCCCGCCGAGGCAGCGGCCCCGCGCCGTCGCCGTCGCGTCGTGCGGGCCGCGGCCGGGTTCTCCGCGCCCGGGCAGTCCCCGGCCGCCGCGTCGGCCGAGTCCGCGGAGGCCGAGGGACCGCGTCGCCCGGCCCGGCCCGCCGTGGCCGTGTTCCAGGCGCCGGTGTTCGCCGAGCCGAAGTTCCAGACCCCGGAGCGGGCCGCCGCCGAGGCCGCCGCCGAGGCTGCCGACACGTCCGAGACGGACGAGACGGACGAGACCGAGGAGTACACGGAGGAGCGCGTCGAAGCCGCCTCGCGTGGCCGCCGCCGTCGCCGCCGGGGCGCCGCCGAGGAGACGCAGGCCGTGGAGGCCGTCGCCCGGCACGAGGAGCCTGCGGAGGCCGAGGAGCCCGAGGACCTCGCCGAGGGCGAGAGTGAGACCGACGCCGAGGAGGCGGAGGGCGCCGAGGGCGCGGACAGCTACGAGGAGTCCGGTTCGCGCCGCCGTCGCCGCCGGGGCGGCCGTCGCCGTCGCCGTGGGGACGCCGCGGAGGGCGAGGGCGACGCCGAGGGCGACGAACTGGCCGCCGAGCAGGCCGAGCAGGACGCCGAGGACACCGCCGAGCAGGAGGAAGAGGACGCCGAGGACGCTCGTGGCGACGAGTCCGGCGGTTCCAGCTCCAGCCGTCGTCGCCGCCGTCGTCGTCGCCGGGCCGGTGACGGCGCGTCCGACAGCGAGCCGTCCGTCGACGACCCGGAGCGCACGGTCGTCAAGGTCCGCGAGCCGCGCAAGCCCGCCGAGCCGTCCGACGAGGTGCAGTCCATCAAGGGCTCGACCCGTCTGGAGGCGAAGAAGCAGCGCCGTCGCGAGGGCCGCGAGCAGGGCCGCCGGCGCGTGCCCATCATCACCGAGGCCGAGTTCCTGGCCCGCCGTGAGGCCGTCGAGCGCGTGATGGTCGTGCGCCAGCACGGCGAGCGCACCCAGATCGGCGTGCTCGAGGACGGCGTGCTCGTCGAGCACTACGTCAACAAGGAGCAGTCGACCTCGTACGTCGGCAACGTCTACCTGGGCAAGGTCCAGAACGTGCTGCCGTCGATGGAGGCCGCCTTCATCGACATCGGCAAGGGCCGCAACGCCGTCCTGTACGCCGGTGAGGTCAACTTCGAGGCGCTCGGCATGGCCAACGGGCCGCGCCGCATCGAGGCCGCCCTGAAGTCCGGCCAGTCCGTCCTCGTCCAGGTGACGAAGGACCCGATCGGGCACAAGGGCGCCCGTCTGACCAGCCAGGTCTCCCTCCCGGGCCGCTACCTCGTGTACGTCCCCGAGGGCTCGATGACCGGCATCAGCCGCAAGCTGCCCGACACCGAGCGGGCCCGGCTGAAGACCATCCTCAAGAAGATCGTCCCCGAGGACGCGGGCGTCATCGTGCGCACCGCCGCCGAGGGCGCGAGCGAGGAGGAGCTGCGCCGCGACGTCGAGCGGCTGCAGGCGCAGTGGGAGGAGATCCAGAAGAAGGCCAAGAGCGGCAATGCGCCGACGCTGCTCTACGGCGAGCCGGACATGACCGTCCGGGTCGTGCGCGACATCTTCAACGAGGACTTCTCCAAGGTCGTCGTCAGCGGTGACGAGGCCTGGGAGACGATCCACGGGTACGTCTCCCACGTGGCCCCGGACCTGGCCGAGCGGCTGTCGAAGTGGACCTCCGAGGTCGACGCCTTCGCCACCTACCGGATCGACGAGCAGCTCGCCAAGGCGCTGGACCGCAAGGTCTGGCTGCCCAGTGGTGGTTCGCTGGTGATCGACCGGACCGAGGCGATGGTCGTCGTCGACGTGAACACCGGCAAGTTCACCGGCCAGGGCGGCAACCTGGAGGAGACGGTCACCAGGAACAACCTGGAGGCGGCCGAGGAGATCGTGCGCCAGCTGCGGCTGCGCGACCTCGGCGGCATCATCGTGATCGACTTCATCGACATGGTCCTGGAGTCGAACCGAGACCTGGTGCTGCGGCGCCTGCTGGAGTGCCTGGGCCGCGACCGTACGAAGCACCAGGTGGCCGAGGTGACCTCGCTGGGTCTGGTGCAGATGACCCGCAAGCGGGTCGGCCAGGGCCTGCTGGAGTCCTTCTCCGAGACCTGTGTCCACTGCAACGGCCGCGGCGTCATCGTGCACATGGAGCAGCCGACCGTCGCCGCCGGCGGTGGCGGCGGCAAGCGCAAGAAGCGCGGGCGCGGTGGTGACGGGCACGTCCACGAGCACGAGGCCGCCGCCGTGGCCGCCGAGACCGGCGAGGCCGTCGAGCCGGAGACCGTGACGCCCGCCGAGGTGGCCGCCGAGGTCGCCGAGCCGGTCGCGCTGCCCGCGCCGGACTTCGCGCCGGACGAGGAGCTGTACAGCAGCGTCGCCGAGGCGGAGGCTGCGGCCACCCGTGGCCGTACCCGCCGCCGCGCGAGCCGCCGGGCTTCGGCTCCGGCCGGTGCGCCGAAGGCCGAGAGCCGGAAGGGCACGCGGGTCGCCGAGACCGCCGAGGTGCCGACGGCTGAGGCCGTCACGCCTGCCGAGGAGGCCGCGCTGCCCGTGCAGCCGGTGCCTGCCGCCGAGGCGCTCGCCGAGCCGGCGGTGGCCCCGGAGCCCGCCGCCCAGGAGCCCGCTGCCGAGGAGGCCGCGCCCAAGGGCCGTACGCGCCGCCGTGCGACCCGGAAGGTGTCGGCGCCCGCAGGTTCCCCGGCGGGTGCGGAGGCGGCCGTGGTGACGGTCGCCGAGCCCGCGCCGGCCACCGAGGCACCGGTCGAGCAGCCCGAGCCCGTGGCTGCCGCTCCGGTCGAGGAGGCGCCCGCCGAGAGCGCCGCCCCGGCCCGCCCGCGCCGTCGCGCCGTGCGCAAGGCCACCGCGCCGACCGCGTCCGAGGAGACGGCCGTCGTGGTCGTGCCGGCCACCGAGCCGGAGCCGGCCGCCGAGGCGCCCGCCGCCGAGGAAGCGGTGGAGACGGTGGAGGAGGCCGTGCCGGCCAAGAAGACCGCCCGCAAGGCGGCCAAGAAGGCCACGGCGAAGAAGGCGGCCACCAAGAAGACCGCGGCCAAGAAGACGGCCGCCAAGAAGACGACGGCCAAGAAGGCGGCCAAGACCGTCAAGACGGCCGCCGCGAAGTCGACGGCGAAGAAGACCACCACGGTCGCCGCCGCCGGAGACGAGGGCTGAGAAGGCCCGACGGGGTGTGCGGCCGGTTCATGTGACCGGCCGCATACCCCGGGGGACCGCCCCGGTTTGACCCCTTCGGCGGTGGCCCCGTAACCTTGACCGTCGGCGTGTCCACTGAACACGCCACATCCCCGTAAACCTCTTCCTCCCGGGCACACGGTTGGCCGGGAGAGGTTGTCCGTGGTGTTCCCGGACGGCTGGCCTGCGGGGGTGCCGTTCTTCGAGCGAAAGAGAGATCCGCGTGTACGCCATCGTGCGCAGCGGTGGTCGTCAGCACAAGGTTGCTGTCGGCGACATCGTTGAGGTTGACAAGATTTCCACTGCCAAGGTTGGCGACACGGTCGAGCTCTCGACCCTGCTCGTTGTCGACGGCGACGCTGTGACCAGCGACCCGTGGGTGCTGGCCGGCATCAAGGTCCAGGCCGAGGTCGTGGACCACCACAAGGGCCAGAAGATCGACATTCTGCGCTACAAGAACAAGACCGGCTACCGCCGTCGTCAGGGCCACCGCCAGCAGTACACGGCGATCAAGGTCACGTCGATCCCCACGGCTGCGAAGTAAGGGACTGAGGAGACATGGCACACAAGAAGGGCGCATCGTCCACTCGGAACGGTCGCGACTCCAATGCCCAGCGGCTCGGCGTGAAGCGCTTCGGCGGTCAGGTCGTCAACGCTGGTGAGATCCTGGTCCGTCAGCGTGGCACCCACTTCCACCCGGGCGCCGGCGTCGGCCGTGGCGGCGACGACACGCTGTTCGCGCTGCAGGCCGGTGCGGTGGAGTTCGGTACCCACCGTGGCCGCAAGGTCGTGAACATCGTTCCGGTCGCCTGACCGAACGCTTCACTTCGCGAGGCGGACCTCACTTCCCGGTCGGGAAGGCGGGTCCGCCTTTCGCGTGTTAATCAGGAAACATCCGTACTCCCCCAGCCTTGGGCCGGGGGGACTCCCAGGAGGCACTGAACCATGACCACCTTCGTGGACCGCGTCGAGCTGCATGTCGCCGCGGGTAACGGAGGCCACGGCTGTGCCTCCGTCCACCGTGAGAAGTTCAAGCCGCTCGGCGGCCCGGACGGCGGCAACGGCGGTCGTGGCGGTGACGTCATCCTGACCGTGGACCAGTCCGTCACCACGCTCCTCGACTACCACCACTCCCCGCACCGCAAGGCCACCAACGGCAAGCCCGGCGAGGGCGGCAACCGCTCCGGCAAGGACGGCCAGGACCTGATCCTGCCGGTGCCGGACGGCACCGTCGTGCTGGACAAGGCGGGCAATGTGCTCGCCGACCTGGTCGGCCACGGCACCTCGTACGTCGCCGCGCAGGGCGGCCGGGGCGGCCTCGGCAACGCGGCGCTGGCCAGCGCCCGCCGCAAGGCGCCCGGCTTCGCGCTGCTGGGCGTGCCCGGGGACCTCCAGGACGTCGTCCTGGAGCTGAAGACGGTCGCCGACGTGGCGCTGGTGGGTTACCCGAGCGCCGGCAAGTCCTCGCTGATCTCCGTGCTCAGCGCGGCCAAGCCGAAGATCGCCGACTACCCGTTCACGACGCTCGTGCCCAACCTGGGCGTGGTGACCGCCGGATCGACCGTCTACACCATCGCCGACGTGCCCGGTCTGATCCCGGGCGCCAGCCAGGGCAGGGGCCTCGGCCTGGAGTTCCTGCGGCACGTGGAGCGGTGCAGTGTGCTGGTGCACGTTCTGGACACCGCGACCCTGGAGTCCGACCGCGACCCGGTCTCCGACCTCGACATCATCGAGGAGGAGCTGCGGCAGTACGGCGGCCTCGACAACCGCCCCCGGATCGTCGTCCTGAACAAGGTCGACGTGCCGGACGGCAAGGACCTCGCCGAGATGGTCCGGCCCGACCTGGAGGAGCGCGGCTACCGCGTCTTCGAGGTGTCGGCGGTGGCCCACATCGGCCTGAAGGAGCTGTCGTACGGGCTCGGTGAGCTGGTGGCCGGGGCGCGCGCCGCGAAGCCGAAGGAGGAGGCGACGCGGATCGTCATCCGGCCGAAGGCCGTGGACGACGCGGGCTTCACCGTCATCCGCGAGGAGGTCGGCGGCGAGCCGCTGTTCCGGGTGCGCGGCGAGAAGCCGGAGCGCTGGGTGCGGCAGACCGACTTCAACAACGACGAGGCCGTCGGCTACCTCGCCGACCGGCTCAACCGCCTCGGCGTCGAGGAGAGGCTGATGAAGGCGGGCGCCCGGACGGGCGACGGCGTCGCCATCGGACCCGAGGAGAACGCGGTCGTCTTCGACTGGGAGCCGACGGTCATGGCGGGCGCGGAGATGCTCGGCCGCCGTGGCGAGGACCACCGCTTCGACGCGGAGCGGCCCGCGGCGCAGCGCCGACGGGAGAAGCAGGCCGAGCGGGACGAGGCGCTGCAGGAGTACGAAGAGTTCGACCCGTTCGAGTAGTCGCGCCGGGGTTTTCCCGAGGGCCCGGGGGCTGTCGCCCCCGGGCCCTCGCACGTTCGCGGCCGCAGTCGTGGACAGTGATGTCGTGCACCGGTGTGCGCGGAATGGCCGGATAGATTCGGTATTCACCTACTGAACACCCGTTACCGTAAACATCCCCTGACACTCGGTAAGACCCGTTGTGGCAAGATCACGTATTTTCCTGTGGTTCCGGTGCTGCAACGGGTCTTCTGCTGTCTGCCTGGTTGTCATGCACGCGAATGCTCCCGTTCGGCGGGCGGTCCGGCCTGCCGTGGGAGCTTCCGAAGGTACGCGAGAGAAGTCCAAGAGGCCCCCTTGGCAAGGGAGTTAGCGAATGACCGGATTACTGACCCCCGACCGACGCCGCTTCCTGACCGCCGGTGCCGCCGTCCTCGGCGCCGTGGCCACCGCCCAGCTCTGGCTGCCGGCCACCGCCCGCGCCGCCGAAACCCCGCTTCCCGACGGCGTGTTCACCCTCGGCGTCGCGTCCGGCGACCCGCTCCCCGACGGCATCGTGCTGTGGACCCGGCTCGCCCCGGACCCGCTGAACGGCGGCGGCATGCCCGACGCGGTGTTCTCCGTGGACTGGGAGATCGCCGAGGACGACCGGTTCAGACGGACCGTCCACAGAGGCACCGCCGAGGCCCGGCCCGAGTACGGGCACAGCGTTCACGTGGACGTACGGGGGCTGCGCCCGGACCGCTCCTACTGGTACCGCTTCCGGGCGGGCGGCCAGCTCTCGCCCACCGGCCGCACCCGCACCGCTCCCCACCCGCACCGCAGGGGCGGCTCGCTGCGCGTGGCCCTCGCCTCCTGCCAGAACTGGCAGCACGGCTACTTCACGCCGTACGCCGACATGCTCGCCCAGGACCCCGACTTCGTGCTGTTCGTCGGCGACTACATCTACGAGTCCTCGCCCAGCGCCTCGTCCGTGCGGCGGCACGAGGGCAAGGGAGAGCCGTACACCCTCGTCCAGTACCGCAACCGCTACGCCCAGTACCGCACCGACCCCGACCTCGCCGCGATGCACGCGAGCGCCCCCTGGGTGGTCACCTTCGACGACCACGAGGTCGACAACGACTGGGCCGGCCAGATCCCGCAGGACCCCGACAAGCAGTCGCACGACGCGTTCGTGGCCCGGCTGACGGCGGCCTTCCAGGCGTACTACGAGCACATGCCGGTCCGCGCCACCGCGATCCCGGACGGCCCGCACATCCAGATGTACCGCCGCCTGGAGTTCGGCAGGCTGGCCCGGCTCAACGTGCTGGACACCCGGCAGTTCCGCACCGACCAGGCCACCACCCAGGCCGGTGCCGAGGAGCCGTCGATGACCATGCTCGGCGCCGAGCAGAAGCAGTGGCTGCTGGACGGGCTGTGCGACTCGCCGGCCAGCTGGAACCTGATCGCCTCACAGATCATGATGGCCGAGACCGACCTGCTGCTCGGCGAGGGCAAGCTCTGGTTCTACGACGCCTGGGACGGCTACCAGGTCGAGCGCAACGCCCTGCTGGAGGAGTTCGCCGGCATCCGCAACCCGGTCGTGCTCAGCGGCGACCGGCACCTGACGATGATCAGCGACCTCAAGGAGGACTTCGCCGACCCGGACTCCGACGTCGTCGGCGCGGAGTTCGTCGGCACCTCCATCTCCAGCAACGGTGACCAGGACCAGGCCGCCTTTCACGCCCAGTGGGACCCGCTCATGGCGGACAACCCGCACTGGAAGGTGATCGACGCCCACCGCGGCTACCACCTCTTCGACATCCGCCGCGACGGCATCGACGCCCAGGTCCGGGTCGTCGACACGGTGCTCAGACCGCAGGCCACGGCGAGCACACTGGCCAGGCTGCGGGTGGAGTCGGACGAACCGGGCGTCCAGGTCGTGTGACGTCCGCGTGCAGGGGCCCGGGACTCGTCCGAGTCCCGGGCCCCTCTCGTCCGCGCCCGAAGTGGCGCTCTCCGGTCAAGGCCGAAATGCTGCGTAATCCCGATGGGGAATTTCACGGCAATGCGCTGCCTCCGGCGAGCCGTATTCCTGGCTCGTCCGCACCGGTGCCGTGCTGCATATGAAGTCCGTACCGGTGCCGTGTCGCATATGAAGTCCGCACCGGTGCCGTGCTGCATATGAAGTCCGCACCGGTGCCGTGCTGCATATGAAGTCCGCACCGGCGACGTGCCGCATATGAAGAACGCGTGCCGTCCCGTGCCACGGGACGTGAAGATCCCGCCGCCCCGTCCGCGCCCCCGGCGGCGCCTGCCCCACCCTGGCTGTCCCCCGCGGCTCGGGCGGCACCGAACGGCACCTGTGGACTTACTCACAGCATTTCCACAGGGGTTCACGGGAGCCGCACCCAATCACCTGGAGTGCTAGGTGAATGACAGGTTGCGCGCACATATGCATGGGACGTCACTCACCTTGCACTGCGGTTACCCGAAGTGGGACCATTTCACGGTTCCCTGTCGCCCCAAGGTAGGTCAGCCTGTGTCACAGCACATAGCCAAGCCCCGAACCACCGCAGTGATCCTGGCCGGTGGCACCGGTCAGCGGGTGGGTCTGTCGATCCCCAAGCAGCTGCTGAAGATCGCCGGCAAGGCAGTCATAGAGCACACTCTGACCACTTTCGAGAACGCCGACTCGATCGACGACGTCATCGTCCTGATGGCGCCGGGCTATGTGCCGGACATCGAGAAGATCGTCGCCAAGGCCGGGCTGCAGAAGGTCAGGAAGGTCATCGAGGGCGGCTCGACGCGCAACGAGACCACCGAGCGCGCCATCGAGGCCCTCGGTGAGGGCCTGGCCGAGGGCGAGGACCGCAACGTCCTCTTCCACGACGCCGTGCGCCCCCTGCTCTCGCAGCGCGTCATCGACGACTGCGTGACCGCGCTGGAGCGCTACCAGGCCGTCGACGTCGCCATCCCGTCCGCGGACACCATCATCGTGACGCGCACCCACGGCGAGGACGGCGAGTTCATCACCGAGATCCCGGACCGCTCCCGGCTGCGCCGCGGCCAGACCCCGCAGGCCTTCAAGCTGTCCACGATCCGCCGCGCCTACGAGGTCGCCGCCGGCGACCCCAACTTCCAGGCCACGGACGACTGCTCGGTGGTCCTCAAGTACCTGCCCGACGTGCCGATCCATGTGGTCGCGGGCGACGAGTACAACATGAAGGTGACCCAGCCGGTCGACGTCTTCATCGCCGACAAGCTCTTCCAGCTCGCCTCCACCGCCGCGCCCGAGCAGAACGGCGAGGAGGCCTACCGCGAGCTGCTCACCGGCAAGACGATCGTGATCTTCGGCGGCTCGTACGGCATCGGCAAGGACATCGCCGAACTCGCCGAGTCCTACGGCGCCCAGGTCTACGCGCTCGGCCGCTCCACCACCGGCACCCACGTGGAGAACCCGGAGGAGGTCGACGACGCGCTGTCCAAGGCGTACGCGGACACCGGCCGGATCGACTACGTCGTCAACACCGCGGGTGTGCTGCGCATCGGCAGGCTCGCCGAGACCGACAACGCCACCATCGAGGAGGCGCTGAAGGTCAACTACCTGGCCCCGGTGCAGATCGCCCGTTCGTCGTACAAGTACCTGGCCGAGACCAAGGGCCAGCTGCTGCTCTACACCTCCAGCAGCTACACCCGCGGACGCGCCGAGTACAGCCTCTACTCCTCCACCAAGGCCGCCATGGTGAACCTCACCCAGGCCCTGTCCGACGAGTGGGCCGGCGACGGCGTCCGCGTCAACTGCATCAACCCCGAGCGCACCGCCACCCCGATGCGCACCAAGGCCTTCGGCCAGGAGCCGGCGGGCTCGCTGCTCTCCTCCGAGGCCGTGGCCCGGACTTCGCTCGACGTGCTGCTCTCGGAGCTGACCGGCCATGTGATCGACGTCCGCCAGCAGGACCCGACGGCGCCCGCGGGCCAGGCCTCGGGCTTCGAGCAGGCGTTGGCAAGTGTTCTGGACCGCCAGGACGGCGTGGCATAATCAACATCAAATAGCTATCGGTAATTCAGGCCTCTGTGGCTGCGCGTATGCGGAGCATTCACAGAGGCCTGAATCCGTAAGACTCCCAGATCGCCCGCAAGGTCTACATTCCGGCCTCTCCGTCAGCAAAAGGTTATTCGTGATATCCACCGCTATTCGCGTCGCCCGGGTGGGCAGCGCGGCCGAGCTGGCCGCGGCGGCCCTCATGATCCTGGGCTACCCGGCGCTCATGCTGGCCGCGCTCGTCCCGAGCACTCCCGCCTTCGCGGCCGCGGCCGCCGTGACGTACCTGGCGGACCACTATCTGCACCGCAGGGGCAGCTACCTGATCAACCGCCTCAGCAAGGTCCGGGCCGGACTCTCGATCCGCTTCCTGATCCGGCAGCTGATGCTGATCCTGCTGCTGGCCCGCCTGTCCCACGCGGACGACCTGATCTTCTACGGCGCGATCGCCTGCTTCATCGCCTTCTACGGTCTCCAGGCCCCGCACGGTGCGCTGGTCACCCTCATCCGCAGCCGCCGCCGGATGCCGGTCGCCACTCGCAACATCGACCTGAAGTCCCGCATCCGCATCCCGGACGCCCCGCCGCGCCGCCTGCTGCACCGCTCCGCGGAGAAGATGCTCCACCTCGACCTCTTCGCCGTCGTCGGCATCCTGGTCTCCGCCGTCATGGACCCGGACGTCGCGGGCTTCGTGGGGATCGGCCTCACCATCGGCCTCGGCTGCCTGTACGTCGCGGTGCTGCTGCCGTACGTGCGCGGCAGGAAGACCCCGCCGAAGGCCGACGTCGTCCTCGCCGCCGTGGACGACTGGCTGGCCGGCTACAAGCCGGAGACGGTCCTGTACTTCTCCGGTTCCAAGGACTCCGCGTACCAGGTCAACATGTGGCTGGAGACGATGGAGCAGCTGGACACCCGGCCGCTGATCATCCTCCGCGAGCGCGCGATCCTGAACAACCTCGCGCCGACCACGGTCCCGGTCATCTGCGTGCCCGGAGGCGTGCACCTGATGAACCTGGACCTGTCGACCGTGCGGGTCGCCCTGTACGCGGCCAACGTCGGCAAGAACATCCACATGCTGCGCGTGCCCACCATGAAGCACGTCTTCATCGGCCACGGCGACAGCGACAAGCTGGCCAGCGTCAACCCGTACAGCAAGGTGTACGACGAGGTGTGGACCGCCGGCCGGGCGGGCCGCGACCGCTATGCCATCGCCGACGTCGGCGTCCGGGACGACGACATCGTCGAGGTCGGCCGGCCGCAGCTGGCGCCCATCCAGAGCTGGCAGGGTGTGCCGGAAGGCCGTATCCCGACTGTGCTGTACGCGCCCACCTGGGAGGGCTGGGACGGCAACCCCGGCAACACCTCGATCGTCCTCGCCGGCGAGAACATCGTGAACAGGCTGGTGAAGGCCGACCCGCCGGTCCGCGTCCTGTACAAGCCGCACCCCTTCACCGGCACCGTCAGCAAGGAGGCCGGCGCCGCGCACCACCGGATCACGGCCCTGGTCGAGAAGGCCGCTGCCGAGCGCACCGCCGATCCGCGCTTCACCGCCGACACGGCCGCCCAGGCCGGGGCGAAGGCGGAGCTGGCCCGGATCGAGGCCCGGATCGCCGAACTGACCGGCACCGGCGGCGACAAGGGCGACGAGGCCGAGGCCAGCCGCGACGGGATCGTCGACGTCAGGAAGCACGAGGAGATCGCCCGACTGCGCGCCGAGTGGAACGACGTCCACTGGCGTTCCTTCCCTGCGTACGAGCACCGGGTCATCACGGGCGCCGAGCCGCGCCTGTACGACTGCTTCAACGTCTCCGACGCGATGGTCTCCGACATCTCCTCCGTGGTCTCCGACTTCATCGCGAGCGGCAAGCCGTACGCGGTCACCGACTCCGCCGAAGTCGGTGTGGAGGAGTTCAAGCAGCAGAACACGGCGGTGCGTGCCGCGGTGATCCTGTCCAACAGCGCCGCCGAGCTGGGCGGGCTGCTGGACGCCGTACGCGACCCCTCCACCGACCCGCTGGCCCAGGAACGCGGCGAGCTCAAGCGCTATCTGCTGGGTCCGGACGAGCCGAAGTCCATCGACCAGTTCAACACCGCCGTGGCGAACCTCGGGCTCAAGGCCGAGGCCCGCAACGTCGGCCAGCAGTCCCGGCTGGGCGCGGCGGGCGCCGACCCCGTCACGCTGACCAACGCGGTGCCGGGGCAGCGCGCGGCGTCCGCCGGTGAGACGGACGGCGTGAGCGCGGGCTGACCTGCCCCGCAGCGACAGGGCAGGGCCACCGCGACGTCAACCGCGGCCCGCCCGATTACGGGGTGGTGCCCGCCGTGGAGGGGATTACCCAGCTGAATTAA
>NZ_JBFAET010000073.1:0-41394 GCF_040642095.1 Streptomyces sp. NPDC020362 | reverse complement strand
GGACGTCCGCGGACGTCCGCCCTACTCCGAATCGATCGGAGGGCGAGGGGGTCAGAAGAGCAGGCCGCCCACGTATGCGGCCTTCTGCGACTGGTCGACAGTGGCCGTGTCGCAGGCGGCGTAGTGCGAGTTCGGCGCGGCGACGCCACCAAGGACGGCACCGTTCGACCACGGCGCGACGCAGCGGAGGTCGACGGCGTCGCCGTTCGCGACGAGAACACCCTGCTGAGGGGAGTTCACGACGACCGGGGACGACGAAAAGCCGTCGCCGCCCTTGACGGTCGTGCAGTTGTCGGCCGCGGCGGTGCCGGCCGCCGCGAGGACGATGCCTGCGGCGAGGGCGGAGAGGGCCGTAACCTTGTTACGCATGAGATGGCCTTTCCGGGCTGCGTTTAGAGGGGTTCACCTGCTCGGAACTACTCGGAGCAGGGGGTCAGAAGAGGAGGCCGCCCGCGTATGCGGCCTTCTGTGACTGGTCGACAGTGGCCGTGTCGCAGGCGGCGTAGTGCGAGTTCGGCGGAACGACGCCGCCGAGGACGGCACCGTTGGACCACGGTGCGATGCAGCGACCATCGACGAGCGTGCCGTTGACGACGACGACACCCTGCTGGGGCGCGTTCACGACGACCGGAGACTCCGAAAAGCCGTCACCGCCGGTGACGTTGGTCGTGTTCGAGTGGGCTGAGGCAACGCCAACGCTGCCGCAGACAGCGCCAAGGGCGAGTGCAGTGATGACCGCGAGCTTCCTGGGCAACTCGGTTCCTTCCTGAAATTCACGGTAGGCCACGCTTACATAGCAAGAAACCGAAATATGCGGTGAAAAGTCACGCGGACACTGCTCATGCGGGGTGGATTCCACCGGATGGCGGAATGGCCCCGTACATGCCGGGGACCCGGAATCAATGCGCCGCGTTTCACCCGGGCCGCAAAGGGCCGGAGGAGTGAATGCAGACATGCGTCCGGCCCACTGGCAAGGAGGGGTCCAGTGGGCCGGACAGGCTTGAAGGCGGGTTCCCGGCACGGCATCGGGCGCCGAGTGGGTGCGGAGCTTTTCGGTCCGGATCCAGCCTCTGGGGCTGGGCCTTCGAGGCACCCGGACGGGGGTCGAACCAGGGCCGCCACCGGACGGACCGTCCCGCGGCAGTGCGGTGTCGGTCTCCGGCTGACGAGAACCGGATCAGAGTTCAGAATTCCAGGGGTTTACGCGTCACGCCTGGTTGAGCAGGCTGCCGAGCCCGGCACTGGTCGGCCCATTCAGCGGGTGGAGCTGAACGGCGCCGGTTCCGACCGGGTTCTTCACCGGAATTGCAGGCTTCTTGGCACTGTTGCGGCCCATACCGTCCAGGTATACGCCGGAAATCTTCGCGGCCTTGTTCGTGCCGGTGACCGTCGACGACTGGCTCTGGTCGAACGCACTGCCCTTGGTGACGTTGCCATTGCGGGCCACCCGCATCACGGTGTCGGCCGCGGGCACGAGCGCCGGAGTCACCTCGGTCTGCGACATGAGGCCGAGCGGACCGGTCTCATGGGCAGGCGTCTTGGCGGCGGCCGACGCGGCCACGGCTGAGCCACCCACAAGACCCGCACCGATGGCCAACGCCGCAGTTGTGAAAACTGCCTTCTTCATGATTCACCTCACTTGAAAGTTACCTCTGATCCGACAGATGGAGAACATAGCAGTCCGCAGTCGGCTCAAAGCGATGCACTACTCCATACGCATGAATGCCACAGGAGTGAAACAGTGCATTGCTCAGGTTTATCCAGAGGTATTCGCATCTGGTCGGCGAATCAATTGATCGTATGGTGCGTCAAGCATGGGGCGGCAATATGCTCAAATGAAAGAGAAAATGCCGCCCGCACTTGCACGGGGGATTTTACGACACCACGTCCTTGCGGGCGAATCCCCGGAAGGCCAGGGCGAAGAGCACGAGGGCGTAGGTCACGGAGATCGCCGTTCCCTGGATCATGCCGGACCATTCGGGGTGCGGCTGGACTGCGTCGGCCCAGGCGAACTGCCAGTGCGCGGGCAGGAAGTCGCGCCAGTGGCCGAGGGCCGTGACGGCGTCCAGGACATTGCCGACGATGGTCAGGCCGACGGCGCCGCCGACCGCTCCCAGCGGGGCATCCGTCCTGGTCGACAGCCAGAACGCCAGCCCTGCGGTGACCAGTTGGGACACGAAGACGTAGGCCACGACCACCACGAGCCGCTGTGCCGCCGTGGCCGGGTCCAGTGCGCCACCGGTGGGGATCTGCAGCGGGCCCCAGCCGTAGGCGGCCGTGCCGGCCGCGAGGGCCACCACGGGCAGCAGCACCATCGCGGCGAGGCTGAGCCCGAGCGCCACGACGAGCTTGGACCACAGCAGGCGGGCCCGGGGCACGGGCGCGGCGAGCAGATAGCGCAGGGAGGACCAGCTCGCCTCGGAGGCGACCGTGTCCCCGCAGAACAGGGCGACCGGGATCACCAGGAGGAAGCCCGCCGAGACGAACAGGTTCACCGCGGCGAAGTTGGCGCCGGACGCGGTGGCCGTGTCCATCAGGGTGACCTGGCCGTTGCGCCCCGCCGGGTCGCCGCCGATCGCGAAGGCGATCAGCAGCACGAACGGCAGGGCGGCCAGGATCCCGCCCATGATCAGCGTGCGCCTGCGCTTGAGCTGCCGGGCCAGCTCGACGCGCAGGGGCAGGGTGCGGCCCGCGCGGTAGCCGGAGGCGACCTCGACGGGCTCGGTGAGCGCGCTCATGCGGAACCTCCGATCAGGGTGAGGAAGGCGTCTTCCAGGCGCCGGTGGGGGCCGACCGAGGCGACGGGCACCTCCAGGCGCACCAGCTCCACGACCAGGTGCTCGGCCGCGTAGCCGGATTCGAGACGGACCAGCAGTCCGTCCTCGGTGCGTACCGCCGAGGTGACACCGGGCAGCGCGGCGACCTTCTCCGCGACCGGCTCCTCCACGGGCGTGCCGGTGCCGACGAGGAGCGTGTCGCCGGAGCCCACGATCTCCTGCACGGGACCGGCCTGCACGAGCCGCCCGCGGTCCATGACCACCAGGTGGGTGCAGGACTGCTCGACCTCGGCGAGGAGATGGCTGGAGACGATCACGGTGCGGCCGGCGGCCGCGTAGCGGATCATCACCTCGCGCATCTCGCGGATCTGCGGCGGGTCGAGGCCGTTGGTGGGCTCGTCGAGGATGAGCAGGTCGGGCAGGCCGAGCATGGCCTGGGCGATGGCCAGGCGCTGGCGCATGCCCTGGGAGTAGGTGCGCACCGCGCGGGCGAGGGCGTCGCCGAGGCCGGCGATCTCCAGGGCCTCGTCCAGGTGCGCGTCCTCGGGCGGGCGGCCGGTGGCCCGCCAGTACAGCTCCAGGTTCTCCCGGCCGGACAGGTGCGGCAGGAAGCCCGCGCCCTCCACGAAGGCGCCGACCCTCGACAGCACGGGCGCGCCGGGCCGGATGGCGTGGCCGAAGACACGGATCTCGCCGCCGTCCGGCTTGATCAGGCCCATCAGCATGCGCAGGGTGGTGGTCTTGCCCGCGCCGTTGGGGCCGAGCAGGCCGAGCACCTGGCCCTTCTCCACGCGGAAGGACAGCCCGCGGACCGCGTACCGGTCGGTGGACCCGGCGTACCGCTTGCTCAGGTCCGTTATCTGCAGCGGGACTTCGGCGAGTTCCGCATCGGGCGCGGGGGCGGTCGTACGGCGGCGGGCGGTCAGCAGCAGGGCGAGCGCGACGGCGGCACCGGCCGGGGGCAGCCACCACACCCAGGCGGGCAGGGGCGCGGCCGCGGTGGTGACGGCGGGGGCCGTGGGCACGCTCAGGGCACCCTCGAGGGAGACGGTGTACGTCGCCGGGGCGGCCGGTGAGGCGTAGCCGAGGTCGGTGGAGGCGAGGACCAGGCGGAGCCGGTGGCCCTTCTGCACCTCGTGGTCGATCGCCGGGAGGGTGACGGTGACGTCCTTGCCGGTCCTGGCGCCGGTCACCCGCAGGGGCGCGACCAGTTGGGAGGGCAGCACCTGCTGTCTGCCGCCGGGGCCGACGTCGTAGACCTTGCCGAAGAGGACGGCGTCCCCGGTGGTGGAGGTGACATGGACGGTGACCGTCGGCGAGCCGGTGACCGTGAGGCCGGTGGCGAGCGGGGCCGAGTCGAACTTCGCGTACTGGCCGGGGAAGTCGAGGGAGACACCCACGCCGAGCGCGGACAGCTGGGCGAGGCCGCCGGAGCCGCCGAGGCCGGGCAGGGCGGAGACGCCGGGCGGGCTGGCGCCTGCCGGGTTGGCGAAGTGCTGTTCGCGGCCGGTCAGGACGATGGTCCGCCGGTGACCGTGCAGGCCGGGATAGCTCGTGGCGCTCGCGCCGCGCAGCTGGGCGGCACCGCTGGTGGAGTTGACGCCTCCGGTGCGGGTGATCCGGAAGGCCGGGCCGGTGTCGGCGGACCTGTCGCCCTTGAGGTAGCGGTCGAACCAGGCCGTCACCCGGCCCTCCACCCGGGCGTTCTCCAGGTCGCCGCCGTCGTGCCCGCCGGTGATCCAGTCGACGTCCACCGGGGCGCCGCTCGCGCGGATGGCCTTCTCGGCCGCGTCGGACTGGGCGAGGGTGAACAGGGAGTCGGTCTGGCCCTGCACCAGCAGGGTGGGCACCTTGATGCGGTCCGCGACCGCGGACGGGGAGCGCTCCTGAAGCAGCTTGCGCGCGGCGGCGTCCGGGGTGCCCGACTCGGCGACGCGGTCGTACATCCGGCACAGGTCCGGCTCGAACTTGGCGCAGCCGCCCCCGGTGTTGAAGAAGATCCCGGCCCACAGCTTCTTGAACACGCCGTTCGGGAACAGCGCGTCGGCCAGGTTCCAGTAGGTGATGGCCGGGGCGATGGCGTCGACCCGGTGGTCGTACCCGGCGGCGAGCAGGGAGACCGCGCCGCCGTAGGAGCCGCCGGCCATGCCCACGCGCGGGTCGCCCGGCTTGTCGAGCCGGACCTGGGGCTGCTTCGCCAGCCAGTCGATGAGCCGGGAGACGTCGGCGACCTCGTGCCGCGGGTCGTTCAGCCCGATCTTCCCGGTGGAGTGCCCGAAGCCGCGCGCCGACCAGGTCAGCACCGCGTATCCGTCGCGGGCGAGGTCCTGGGCCTCCTCGTGCACGTCGTCCTTGGTGCCGCCGAAGCCGTGTCCCAGCAGGACGGCGGGGCGGCGGCCGGAGGCGGCGCCGGTGAAGTACGAGGTGTCGATGCGCGTCCCGTCGGCCATGGTCATGACCCGGTCGCTGCGGTGCACCGGCGCCGTGTCGCCGGAGGCGACGGCCGTCCAGGTGCCGGCGCCGGCGAGCACCACGACGGCGGCCGCGGCGGCCATCAGCCGGCGCGGCCCCTTCAGCACCCCTCGCAGCGCGGGCGCGCCCTGCCCCTGTCGCCCCCGGGAGGGCGCGCGAAGATCCATGCCTCAACGGTACGGGCCGCCGCCGACAACGGATGCGGCCGCCGGGCTGAACCCCGGCCCCTCCTTGGGGAGTACGGCGCTGTCGCCGCGTACTTCGGTCGTGGTACGAGAGGCCCCATGGAGATTCGCCGAGCCACCGCCGTCGCCGAGGTCGCCGCCGCCGGTCCCCTCTTCGACCACCCCGTGCGCACCGAGTGGGCGGAGCGGTTCCTCACCGCCGCCGGGCACCATCTGTTCCTGGCGTACGAGGACGGCAAGGACACCCCGGTCGGCTTCGTCAGCGGGGTCGAGACCGTCCACCCCGACAAGGGCACCGAGATGTTCCTGTACGAGCTGGCGGTCGCGGAGTCCTGCCGGCGCCGTGGGATCGGGCGGGCGCTGGTGCTGCGGCTCGCCGCCCTGGCCCGGGAGCGGGGCTGTTACGGCATGTGGGTCGGGGTCGACGCCGGAAACGACGTCGCCCTTGCCGCGTATCGCAGTGCGGGCGGCAAGGACGACGGGACGTGCACGGTGGTGGTGTGGGACTTCGGCTGACCGTCAGGCCTGCGCGTCCTCCGGGATGGACACCAGCCAGCGGGTGTCACGGCGCGGGCGGAGGTAGAAGACCCAGTAGAGGGTGGCGACGGCGGTGATGCCGCCCGTCCACAGCAGGTAGCTCGCCTCCTGCTGGGTGAGGATGTAGGCGAGGACCGCGATCAGCAGGACCGGCATCGTGGGCCACAGCGGCATCCGCCAGGCCGGCGTGTGCTTGTGGGAGCCGCGGCGGGCCAGCAGGGCGGCGACCGCGACCAGCAGGTACATCCCGGTCACCGAGACGCCCGTGACGCCGTACAGGGTGTCGAGGTTGACGAAGCACAGCAGCGCGCCGGGGACGCCGACCGCGAGCGTGGCGACCCACGGGGAGCCGAAGCGGCCGAGCTTGGAGAAGACGTTGTTCACCGGGCCGGGCCAGGCCTTGTCGCGGGCGGAGGCGAACAGGACGCGGGAGTTCTGGATGACCATGACGATGCCCGCGTTGATGATCGCGAGGGCGACGCACAGGCTCACGAAGGTGCCGACCGCGGAGTTGGACCAGGCGGTGACCATGGAGCTGATGTCGCCGCCGGTCAGCTCCTTCAGGTCGCCGGCGCCCATGGTGATGGCGGCGACCGGGACCAGGATGATCACGGTGGAGATCGCGAGGGTGGCCAGCACCGTGCGGGCGACGTTGCGGCGCGGGTGCTCCAGCTCCTCGGAGAGGTAGACGGCGGTCGAGAAGCCCTGGGTGACGAAGAGGGCGATGGCGAGCCCGGAGACGACCAGCATGGCCGTCACGGTGTCCGTGTGACCGTCGGCGCCGGCCACCTGCATGGAGACCAGGCTGCCGACACCGCGGTGGCTGTGCGTGAAGCCCAGCATCGCGACGACTCCGGCGGCGATGACCTCCAGGACCAGGAAGATGCCGGTGATCCAGGCGTTGGCGCGCAGGTCGAGCAGGCCGGCGAGGGTGGCCAGCAGCATCACGCCGGCGCCGGTCATCGCGGGGTCGAGATGGACGATGGGCGCCAGATAGTCGGCCGTGCCCATGGCGATCACCGGTGGCACGATCATGACGACCAGCAGGGACAGTACGAAGACGAGCCAGCCCGCGAGCCGTCCGGCCATCGTCGACACCATGGCGTACTCGCCGCCCGCGCTGGGGATGAGGGTGCCCAGCTCGGAGTAGCAGAAGGCAACGGCGATACAGAGGAGGGAGCCGATGGCGATCGTCAGGGTCGTGGCGGTGCCGAGGGAGCCGAAGAGGTCGGGGACGACCACGAAGAGCGTGGAGGCGGGCGTGACGCACGAGAGCGTCAGCAGGGTGCCGCCGACGACGCCGATGGAACGCTTGAGCTTCTGAGGGCTGTCAGCGGCCGCAGAGACTTCTGTGGCGGCTGTCTCGACAGGGCGGAGCGTGTCGGTCATGCGGCGGTTCCGATCGACTCGTGCGACTGAGGGTGGGGGTCGGGAGCGCTATCGCCTCCGGCGGCTCGTCGTACGTTCGTCTCGTCCGCTCCCGGCGCTGCATAGAGAACCCCGACGAAAACCGCCGCGTCAATGGCCGTTTACCTTCGGATTCCGCACCTCGAACCGGAGTTGCGCAGCATCACTTTCACAGGCTGTAGGGCCCTATTGATGCATCCATCAAGCTCCAGTCGGATGTGACCTTGCTTTTGAAGGTCATCCGGCGGCAACTCCTTCGCCACCCGTTTCATCCCGCCTGAACGGGAATCGCAGCCATGGCGTCAAAAAAATGTCAGGCCGTCCGGAATCCGGACGGCCTGACGGGGGCCTGGAGGGCTCTGGAGCCGGCCTCAGTGGTTGCGCGGGAAGCCCAGGTCCACGCCCGCGGGGGCATCGGCCGGGTCGGGCCAGCGCGTGGTGACGACCTTGCCGCGGGTGTAGAAGTGCGTGCCGTCGTTGCCGTAGATGTGGTGGTCGCCGAAGAGCGAGTCCTTCCAGCCGCCGAAGGAGTGGTAGCCGACGGGGACCGGGATCGGGACGTTCACGCCGACCATGCCGGCCTCGACCTCCAGCTGGAAGCGGCGGGCTGCGCCGCCGTCCCGGGTGAAGATGGCGGTGCCGTTGCCGAACGGCGAGGCGTTGATGAGGGCCAGGCCCTCCTCGTAGGTGTCGACGCGCAGCACGCACAGCACCGGGCCGAAGATCTCGTCCCGGTAGGCCTTGGCGGACGTGGGCACCTTGTCGAGCAGCGAGATGCCGATCCAGTGGCCGTCCTCGAAGCCCTCGACGGTGTAACCGGTGCCGTCGAGCACCACCTCCGCGCCCTCGGCGGCCGCACCCGTCACGTACGAGGCCACCTTGTCGCGGTGGACCTTGGTGATCAGCGGACCCATCTCGGAGGTCGGGTCGTCGCCGGGGCCGATCTTGATCTTCTCGGCGCGCTCGCGGATCTTCTCGACCAGCTCGTCGCCGATGGCGCCGACCGCGACGACCGCGGAGATGGCCATGCAGCGCTCGCCCGCGGAGCCGTAGGCGGCGCTCACGGCCGCGTCCGCCGCCGCGTCCAGGTCGGCGTCCGGCAGGACCAGCATGTGGTTCTTGGCGCCGCCCAGGGCCTGGACGCGCTTGCCGTTGGCGGAAGCGGTGGTGTGGATGTAGCGGGCGATCGGGGTCGAGCCGACGAACGACACCGCCTTCACGTCCGGGTGCTCCAGGAGGCGGTCGACGGCCACCTTGTCACCGTGCACGACGTTGAAGACACCGTCGGGCAGACCGGCCTCGGCCAGCAGCTCGGCGATCTTGACGGCGGCCGACGGGTCCTTCTCGCTCGGCTTGAGCACGAAGGTGTTGCCGGTCGCGATGGCGATCGGGAACATCCACATCGGGACCATCGCCGGGAAGTTGAACGGCGTGATGCCCGCGACGACACCGAGCGGCTGGCGGATCGCGGCCACGTCGACGCTGCTGGCGACCTGCGTGGACAGCTCACCCTTGAGCTGGACGTTGATGCCGCAGGCCAGGTCGACGATCTCCAGGCCGCGCGCGACCTCGCCGAGCGCGTCGGAGTGCACCTTGCCGTGCTCGGCGGTGATCAGCTCCGCGATCGCGTCCCGGTTGGCGTCCAGCAGCGCCCGGAACCTGAAGAGGATCGAGGTGCGCTGGGCCAGCGAGGACCGGCCCCAGGTCGCGAAGGCGTCCTTGGCCGCGGCGACCGCCGCGTCCACCTCCTCGACCGACGCGAACGCGACCTTGGTGGTGACCGCGCCGGTCGCCGGGTCCGTGACCGGCCCGTACGTACCCGACGCGCCTTCGACGGTCTTGCCGCCGATCCAGTGGTTGACGATCTTCGTCATGCCCAGAAACTCCTTTTACAGATGGCGGCGTCGGGTCGAGACGTGCCGTTCGTACAGCTCACGTGCCTTGACCGCGGACGAACGGGTCGCGGTCTCGGCCACAGGAACATCCCACCAGGCCTGCGCCGGAGGCGCGCCCGACACAGTGTCGGACGTTTCGGTCTCCACGTAGACACATGTGGGAGTGTCGGCGGCCCGCGCCTCGGCGAGCGCCGCGCGCAGGTCCCGTACGGTCTTCGCGCGCAGCACGCGCATACCGAGGCTGGCCGCGTTGGCGGCGAGGTCGACGGGCAGCGGAGCACCGGTGAAGGTGCCGTCGTCCGAGGTGAAACGGTAGGCGGTGCCGAACCGCTCGCCGCCCACCGACTCCGACAGGCCGCCGATCGAGGCGTACCCGTGATTCTGCACGAGCAGCATCTTGATCGCGACGCCCTCCTGGACGGCGGTCACGATCTCCGTCGGCATCATCAGGTACGTGCCGTCGCCGACCAGCGCCCACACGTTGCGCTCGGGGGCGGCGAGCTTCACGCCGATCGCGGCCGGGATCTCGTAGCCCATGCAGGAGTAGCCGTACTCCAGGTGGTACTGGTCCCGGGACCGGGTGCGCCACAGCTTGTGCAGGTCGCCGGGGAGCGAGCCGGCCGCGTTGATGATGATGTCCGTCTCGTCCACCAGGGCGTCCAGCACCCCGATGACCTGCGGCTGCGTGGGCCGTATGTCCGGCTCGTCGGCCTCGAAGCAGGCGTCGACGCGCTGCTCCCAGCGCTCCTTGTCCTCGGTGTACTCGGTGACGTAGGAGCCGGCGGCCCGGTGGGCGTGCATCACCAGCGCCTCGGTCAGCTCGCCCAGGCCGCTGCGGGCGTCCGCGACCAGCGGCAGCCCGGCCAGCTTGTGGCCGTCGAAGGGCGCGATGTTGAGGTTGAGGAACCGGACGTCCGGGTTCTCGAAGAGGGTGCCGGAGGCCGTGGTGAAGTCGGTGTAGCGGGTGCCCACGCCGATCACCAGGTCCGCGGTGCGGGCCAGCTCGTCGGCGGTCGCGGTGCCGGTGTGGCCGACGCCGCCGACGTCCTGCGGGTGGTCGTGGCGCAGGGATCCCTTGCCGGCCTGGGTGGAGGCGACCGGTATCCGGGTGGCCTCGGCGAACTCGGCGAGGCTCTCCTCGGCGCGGCTGTGGTGGACTCCGCCGCCCGCGACGACGAGCGGCCGCTTCGCCGCCCGGATCGCCCGGACGGCCTCGGCCAGCTCGGTGGGGTCCGCGCCCGGGCGTCGCACGGTCCACACCCGCTCGGCGAAGAACTCCGCGGGCCAGTCGTACGCCTCCGCCTGCACGTCCTGGGGCAGGGCGAGGGTGACCGCGCCGGTCTCCACGGGGTCGGTGAGGACCCGCATGGCCTGCAGCGCGCTCGGGATCAGGGCCTCCGGCCGGGTGATCCGGTCGAAGTACCTCGACACCGGGCGCAGGGTGTCGTTGACCGACACATCGCCCGCGTAGGGCACCTCCAGCTGCTGGAGCACCGGGTCGGCGGGGCGGGTGGCGAAGACGTCGCCGGGCAGCAGGAGGACCGGGAGGTGGTTGATGGTGGCGAGGGCGGCGCCGGTGACCAGGTTGGTCGCGCCCGGGCCGACGGAGGTCGTCACCGCGTGCGTGGACAGGCGGTTCGACTGGCGGGCGTAGCCGACCGCCGCGTGCACCATGGACTGCTCGTTGCGGCCCTGGTGGTACGGCATGACGTCGGCGTACTCGATCAGCGCCTGGCCGAGGCCGGCCACGTTGCCGTGGCCGAAGATGCCCCAGGTGGCGCCGATCAGCCGGTGCCGCTCGCCGTCGCGCTCGGTGTACTGGGCGGCGAGGAAGCGGACGAGTGCCTGTGCGACCGTGAGTCTCGTCGTCGAGGTCTTCATCGGTACCCCCCGGTGCTTTCCGTGTGGGCCGGGTGGAAGCAGATCCGCCACTCCCGCAGCGCGCCGGGCCCGGCCATGACGTTCAGGTAGTACATGTCGTGCCCGGGCTGGGCGACGGACGGGCCGTGCCAGCCGTCGGGAACGAGGACGGTGTCGCCGGAGCGGACCTCGGCGAGGACGTCGGATCCGCCCTCGCGCGAGGGGGATACGCGCTGATAGCCGAAACCGTTCGGTCCGTCGATCTCGAAGTAGTAGATCTCCTCCAGCTCGGACTCCTCGCCCGGCCGGTGCTCGTCGTGCTTGTGCGGCGGGTACGACGACCAGTTGCCGCCAGGGGTGATCACCTCCACGGCGATCAGCTTGTCGCAGTCGAAGGAGTCGGCGGAGGCGAAGTTGCGCACCTGGCGGGCGCAGGTGCCGCTGCCGCGCTGTTCGACGGGGACCTCCGGCGCGGGGCCGTAGCGGGCGGGGAGTCGTCGCTCGCACTTCGCTCCTGCCAGGGCGAAGCGGCCTCCCGCGCCGGAGGCGATCTGGACCCGGGCGTCCCGGGGTGCGTACGCAAAGTCGGAAGCTGCTGCGAACACGCTTTCCCGACCCAGGAGTTGGAACTCGTTTTCCTCAATTTTTACGGTACATCCGCCTTCCAGCGGAAGCACGATCCATTCGCTGTCCCCGGTGGTGAACGTATGCGTACCGCCCGGTGACAACTCCACGATGCGCAGGCTGCTGTGGGCCCAGCCGGCCCGCTTGGGGTCGATGTCGACCGTGTACTGGGCGTTCGCGGTGGTGCCCTGGGGCAGATGCAGGTCGATGCTGGTCATGCGGCCCTCACAGCAGTCCTACGGCGGTGTCCACGGCGGCGGCCACGTCGCCGTCCGCCGGGTACAGCAGCGAGCGGCCGACCACCAGGCCGCGCACGGTGGGCAGTTGGAGCGCGCCGCGCCACTTCTCGTAGGCGGCGACCTGCTCCTCGGGGGAGTCGCCGATGTCACCGCCGAGCAGCACGGCCGGCAGGGTCGAGGTCTCCATGACCCGGGCCATGTCGTCGGGGTTCTCGGTGACCGGCACCTTCAGCCAGGTGTAGGCCGAGGAGCCGCCGAGGCCCGAGGCGATGGCGATGGACTTGGTGACCGCCTCCGCGCTCAGGTCGTTGCGCAGCCGGCCGTCGGGGCCGCGCCGGCTGATGAACGGCTCCACGAAGACGGGCAGCCGGTGCGCGGCCATCGCGTCGATGGCGCGGGCGGTGGCCTCCAGCGTGGTCAGGGAGCCCGGGTCGTCGTAGTCGATGCGCAGCAGCAGCTTGGCGGCGTCGAAGCCGAGCCGCTGGATGTCCTCGGGGCGGTGGCCGGTGAAGCGGTCGTCCAGCTCGAAGCTGGCGCCCTGCAGGCCGCCGCGGTTCATCGAGCCCATGACCACCTTGTGGTCGAGGGCGCCGAGCAGGAGCAGGTCGTCCAGTATGTCGGCGGTGGCGAGGACTCCGTCGACGCCGGGCCGGGACAGCGCGAGGCACAGCCGTTCCAGCAGGTCGGCACGGTTGGCCATGGCGAGCTTGCGGTCGCCGACGCCGAGCGCGCCGCGGGCCGGGTGGTCGGCGGCGACGATCATCAGCCGGCCGTTCTCGTTGAGCAGCGGGCGGCGGGCCCGGCGCACTGCGGCCTCGGCGATCGCCTCGGGGTGATGCGTGCGGGTGTCGACCAGCGCGGAGACGTCCACGCGCGGCTGCCTGGCGGCGTCCCCGCCCTCGGTGTGCGTGCCGGCCACGCGACCGGCCCTCACAGCACCGCTCCCGTCTCGAGCGCGGATGCCACCTCGGCGGGGGTGGGCATCGCGGAGGAGCACTCCAGCCGGGAGGCGACGATCGCGCCGGCCGCGTTGGCATGTCGCATGATCGTCTCCAGGTCCCAGCCCTCCAGCAGACCGTGGCAGAGGGAGCCGCCGAAGGCGTCCCCGGCACCGAGCCCGTTGAGAACGGTGACCGGGAGCGGTGGGACCTCGGCCGACTCGCCCTTGCTGTTCACGGCGAGGACGCCCTTGGGCCCCTGCTTGACCACGGCGATCTCGACGCCGGCGTCCAGCAGCGCGCGGGCCGCGTCATGGGGTTCGCGCACGCCGGTGGCGACCTCCACCTCGTCCAGGTTGCCGACGGCGACCGTGGTGTGGCGCAGGGCCTCGGCGTAGAAGGGGCGGGCGGACTCCGGCCCGGGGCGGGCGCCGCCGGTCTCGCTGCTCCAGAACATCGGGCGCCAGTCGAGGTCGAACACCGTCGTGCCGGACTTCGCGCGGTGGGCGAGGGCCGTCAGGGTGGCCGTACGGCTGGGCTCCTCGCTCAGGCCGGTGCCGGTCACCCAGAAGATGCTCGCCTCGCGAACGGCGTCCAGGTCCAGCTCGTGGGCGTCGATCTCCAGGTCGGGCGCCTTGGGCTGCCGGTAGAAGTACAGCGGGAAGTCGTCCGGCGGGAAGACCTCGCAGAAGGTGACCGGTGTGGGCAGCCCGGGTACGGGAGTGACCCAGCGGTCGTCGACGCCGAAGCCCCGCAGGGCCTCGTGCAGATAGGCACCGAACGGGTCGTCGCCGGTGCGGGTGATCACGGCGGTCCGCCGGCCGAGTCGGGCCGCGGCGACCGCCACGTTCGTCGCCGACCCGCCGAGGAACTTGCCGAAGGACGACACCTGGGCGAGCGGGACACCGGTTTGCAACGGATAGAGGTCCACTCCGATCCGCCCCATGGTGATCAGGTCGTACGCCATCGGCTTCCCTTCGTCACGGCTCTCCCCGGATTTTTAGTCCTCTCCGCCGAGCCCTGTCAATGTTTTGTCCAGACATTCGGACTAGAGCTTGACACCGCTTTTCGCGGCCCCGCACGCTGGCGGCCATGACGTCCTTGTCGCCCTCCTCGCCTTCCCCTCTTTCCTCACCTTCCCGGATCCGGGTCGGATCGGCGCCCGACTCCTGGGGCGTGTGGTTCCCGGACGACCCGCAGCAGGTCCCCTGGCAGCGCTTCCTCGACGAGGTCGCCGGCTCGGGCTACGAATGGATCGAGCTGGGCCCCTACGGCTATCTGCCGACCGATCCGGCGGTGCTCGCCGAGGAGACCGCCCGGCGCGGCCTGAAGGTGTCGGCCGGCACGGTCTTCACCGGCCTGCACCACGGTGCGGCCGTCTGGGACAAGACCTGGGCGCACGTCTCCGACATCGCCGCCCTGACCCAGGCGATGGGCGCCCGCCACCTGGTCGTCATCCCGTCCTTCTGGCGCGACGACAAGACGGGCCAGGTGCTGGAGCCGTCCGGGCTGACATCCGAGCAGTGGCGGAATCTCACCTCGCTGACCGAGCGGCTCGGACACGAGGTGCGGGAGCGGTACGGCCTGACGATCGTCGTCCACCCGCATGCGGACACCCACATCGACAGCGAGGAGAACGTCACCCGCTTCCTCGACGCCACCGACTCCGCACTGGTGTCGCTGTGCCTGGACACCGGGCACTACGCCTACTGCGGCGGGGACAGCGTCAAGCTGATCGAGACCTACGGCGAGCGGATCGGGTATCTGCATCTCAAGCAGGTGGACCCGGAGATCCTGGCCGACGTGCACGCGAAGGGCACGCCGTTCGGCCCGGCGGTCGCCCAGGGCGTGATGTGCGAGCCGCCGGCCGGGGTGCCCGCGCTGGGGCCGGTACTGGAGGCGGCGCAGAAACTGGACGCGGACCTGTTCGCCATCGTCGAGCAGGACATGTACCCCTGCGAGCCGGACGCTCCGCTGCCGATCGCGGTGCGGACCCGGGCGTTTCTTCGGTCGTGCGGGGTGTAGGAACGCCGGGTGGCCTGCCGGGTTCTGTGGCGGCGCGAGGCGCAGGAGCGCCGACTCGTCTGCTTGGTTCTGTGGTGGCGCGGGGTGTAGCAGCGCGCCCGGCCGGAGTGCGCCTTTTCCAAGACCCGCGGCAACCGGTCCGGGCAGGCTGATCGTCGTCAGGCCGCGTGACGCCCGGAGTCCCGGGGGAAGCGGGGTCCTTCGGCGGCTCGGCCGAAGGGGGGAGCCGAGACGATCACCGAAGGAAGCGGGGGAAACCGGCGGGCCGGGCTCTGCACAGCTGAGTCCCGGCCCGCCCTCCTGCGCAGGGGCCCCGTCGACGGTGGAAGGTGCCCTGCGCGCCGGGGTGGTCCGGAGTGATCCCGGGTGATCCGGGGCGGCCCTGTCGGCACACCCGCTCCGAGTGCGGCGTGCAGGCCCCTTTGCTGCGGGCGTGTCACAAACACCTCCCTCTCGTCACACATGTCACACCTACGTGGGTTCTCGGTCACACCAGGTCAACAGGCGCTTTCCCGTGGTCACTCTGTGTCGTTGACCGGGCACAGGCTTGGTAATCGCCAGCGCAGCGCCCGGCTCCCCCGACGGCCGCCCATGGCCGCCGCTGCGGCGCGCGCAGGGAGGTGCACCTCATGACCGACCGAAGGCTCTGGTCCTACAGGGAGATCGCCGCGCACATCCGGGTGCAGCCCGACACCGTACGGTCCTACCGCAAGCACGGCCTGCTGCCGCCACCCGACCATGTGGAGGGCGGCAAACCCTACTGGTACGCCGACACCGTCCGCGCCTGGGTCGCCTCCCGACCCGGCAACCGCGGCCGCAGAGAGGACTGATCCGCGCCGGCCCGCCGCAGGAGCCGCTGTGCCCCGCCGCCCGGGGCACAGTCACCCTGCGAGCCGGCCCGAGGTCCCCCGCGAGGCGATCACGCCCGTCCTGGACCGGGAGCGGGCCGCTCTCGCCCCCCCGGGGAGCGGGCCGCCCTCATCCCCACGGCTCGACGACCGTCACACCCGCGCCCGGTGCCGTCCCCATCGCCGCCAAGGCCTGCGGGGCCGCGTTCAGCGCAATCGTGCGTGTGACGAGACGGTCCGGGCGCAGCACCCCTGAAGCGACCAGCTCCAGCATCCCGGGATAGGCGTGCGCTGCCATGCCGTGGCTGCCCAGGAGTTCGAGCTCCAGGGCTGTGGCGCGGGCCAGCGGGACGGGGGTGGTGCCGTCCGGCGAGGGCAGCAGGCCCACCTGGACGTGCCGGCCGCGACGGCGCAGACAGCCGACGGAGGCCGCGCAGGTGACGGGAGAGCCGAGCGCGTCGAGGGAGAGGTGGGCGCCGCCCCCGGTCAGCTCGCGGATCGCCGCCGCCGTGTCCGGCGTGCGTGACGCGTCCACGCACTGTGCCGCCCCGAACTCCCGTGCCAGGTCCAGGGCCTGGGGCGACACGTCGACGGCGGCCACGCGCGCTCCCGAGGCCGCCGCGATCATCACCGCCGACAGCCCGACCCCGCCGCAGCCGTGCACCGCGACCCACTCCCCCGCGGCCACCCGGCCCTGCTGCACCACCGCGCGGAAGGCGGTGGCGAAGCGGCAGCCGAGGGCGGCGGCCGTGGCGTACGTCATCCCGTCCGGGATCGCGACCAGGTTCACGTCGGCGTGGTCGAGGGCCACGTACTGGGCGAAGGAGCCCCAGTGGTGGAAGCCGGGCTGGGTCTGGCGCTCGCACACCTGCTGGTCGCCGGCCGCACAGGACGGACAGCTGCCGCAGGCGCACACGAAGGGCACGGTGACCCGGTCGCCGGGCCGCCAGCCGGTCACCCGGGAGCCCACCGCCTCGACGACACCGGCGAGTTCGTGTCCCGGCACGTGCGGCAGGGTGATGTCCGGGTCGTGGCCCATCCAGCCGTGCCAGTCGCTGCGGCACAGCCCGGTCGCCTCGACCCGCACCACCGCCCCGTGCCCGGCGGGCTCCGGATCCGGCACCTCCCGTACCCCGGCCGGCTCCCCGAACTGCTCGAACACCACGGCTCTCATGGGCTCACCCTGCCACGGCGGCCGCGGGCCTCACACCCCTGCCGTCTCCTTCACCTCCGCGGGTGCGGCCGGCTCGCCCTCGCTCAGGCCGAAGCGCTGGTGGAAGCGGCGCAGCGGGGCCGGGGCCCACCAGGTGGCACGGCCCGTGAGCCGCATGATCGCCGGGACCAGGAGGCTGCGCACGACCATCGCGTCCATGAGCACCGCGAGGGCGATACCGAGGCCCAGCATCTTGGTGTTGGTCACCCGTGAGGTGCCGATGGCGACCATCACCACCGCGAGGATGACCGCGGCCGCGGTGATCAGCCCGCCGGTGCGCTGCAGTCCGTGGCGGACCGCCTCGTTGTGGTCGCCGGTGCGGTCGTACTCCTCCTTGATGCGGGAGAGCAGGAACACGCCGTAGTCCATGGAGAGGCCGAAGGCCACGCAGAACATCAGCACGGGCAGCGTGGTCTCGATCGAGCCGGGGCTGGTGAAGCCGAGTGCGCCCGACAGGTGGCCGTCCTGGAAGACCCAGACCACGGCGCCGAACATCGCCGTCAGGCTGAGTGCGTTGAGCACCACGGCCTGCAGGGGTATCAGCACGCTGCCGGTGAGCAGGAAGACCAGCAGCAGGGTGACGATCGCGATGAACGCCCCCGCCCAGGGCAGGCGTTCCCCGATCGCGTGCTTGGAGTCGACCAGGACGGCGGCCGTGCCGGTCACCTTGGTGTCGAAGGGTGCCTTCAGGGAGCGCAGATCACCGACCAGGCGCTGGGCGGCGGTGTCGACGGACTCGCCCTTCGGCAGCACGGTGAAGTACGCCGCGTCCCCCTTGAGCAGCGGTCCGTCCACCCGGACCACCTCGGGCAGGGCGGCCACCCGCTGCTTGTAGGCGGCGTACTGGGCGTCGGTGGCCCTGCCCTCGGCGAGGATCTCCAGGCCGCCGCCGGGGCTGCCCGGGAAGCCGTCGCGGAGGTGCTGCTGCACCACGTGCGACTCGGCGCCCGAGGGCAGCTGACGGTCATCGGCGGTGCCGAACTTCACGCCCAGGAAGGGGAGTCCGAGGAGCACCAGCAGAGCGGTGGTGCCGAGCGCGAAGAGCGGGGCGCGCCGCATCACCAGCGAGGCGGTGCGCGCCCATCCCCATCGGCTCGTTCCCTCGGCGCCGGAGGGCTTCGGCTCGCGGCGGAAGAGTCGGCGCAGGTCGAGCGAGTTGACCCGGTGGCCCAGGAGGATCAGGGCGGCCGGGAGCAGGATCAGGGCGGCCGCCGCGGCGAGCAGGACCACGGCGATGCCGGCGTAGGCGAAGGACCGCAGGAAGTACTGCGGGAAGACCATCATTGCGGCCAGGGAGACCGCGACGGTGAGGGCGGAGAACAGGACCGTGCGGCCGGCCGTGCGCAGCGTCGTACCGACGGCGGTCAACGGGTCGGCTCCGGTGGACAGTTCCTCACGGTAGCGGCGCACGATGAACAGGGCGTAGTCGATGGCGAGGCCGAGACCGAGGGCCGTGGTGAGGTTCAGCGCGAAGACCGAGACGTCGGTGAAGGAGGTCAGACCGCGCAGCACGGCGTTGGTGCCCAGGATGGCGACGATGCCGATGCCCAGCGGCAGCAGGGCCGCGATCGCGCTGCCGAAGACCATCACCAGCAGCACCAGCGTGATCGGCAGGGCGATCATCTCGGCGCGGGTGAGGTCCTCCTTGATGATCGTCTGCATCTCGTGCCGCACCGCGACGACGCCGCCGACCCTCACCTGGACCGGGCCGTGCGCGCCCCGGTAGTGGGGGGCTATGCGGTCCAGGGTCTTGCCCATCGCGTTCTCGTCGCCGGTGATGCGGGCGGCGATCAGTGCCTCGTGACCGTCCTTGGCGCGCAGGGCGGGCGCCGCCGAGGGGGCGGCCTGCCAGTAGGAGCCGACGCCGGTCACCCCCTGCTCCGCGGCCAGCCGGCGGGTCAGCTCGCGGGCCTGGGCGGCAACCGCAGGGGTGTCGACCGAAGCGCCGCCGGCGTCCACCAGGAGCAGCAGATTCGGCTGGGAACCGGGGAACTCCCGCTCCAGCGCCTTGGTCGCGTACGTCGACTCGGCCGCCGGGTCCTCCCAGCCGCCGCTGCCCAGACGGTCCGCGACCCCGCTTCCGGCCAGCACGGCGAGCGCGGTGAGAACCAGGGCCACCAGCAGCGACAGGCGCGGGCGGGCGGTGACGAATCGCGTCCAGCCGCCGGGTCTGGGTGGTCCGTCCCCCGTGTGCGGCGCCTTGTTGACTTCGGTCATCGTGCGGTGTCCCCTTCACCTTGACCCATGTCCGGTAGGCCAGGCAGCACGGGTCGGTCATTGCCATAAACTGGCAAACACGAGAGATCGCTCGCGTTTCTCAAGAATGCGAGCGACCGCTCGCGTTTGTCAATCGCCTTCGGAGAGCTGGGGATAACGCGTGTCCGACACCTCGGAGAAGGGGCGACCGGAGAAGGAGCGGCCCGAGAGGGAGCAGCCGCGCCGCCGCCAGGCGCGCGGCGAACGCCGCATCGCGCAGCTCCTCGCGGCGGCCGCCCAGGTCTTCTGCACCACCGGCTACACCGCCGCCAGCACCAACGCCATCGCCCGCGAGGCGGGCGTCTCACCGGGCACCCTCTACCAGTTCTTCCCGAACAAGGAAGCGATCGCGATCGAGCTGGGCGACCGGCTCGTGCACGAGATGCGGGACACCTACGGCGAGGCGCTGGCCCCCGTCGCCCCGGACACCACGCTGGAGGAGGCGGTCGGCGCGGCCGTCGACCGGTTCATGGCCTTCAACACCGAGCACCCGGTGTTCTTCGCCCTGATGCACGGCCCCGACATGCCCGGCGGCATCACCGAGGCGCACGACCAGTTGCACGCCACCCTGATCAGCCGCGTCGAGGACCTGCTCGCCTCCCTCGTGGCCGGCGCCTCCCCGGCCGACATCACGCGCACGGCCCACGTCAGCCTCGGCATCTACAAAGCCGGCCTGGAGCTGGTCCTCGCCCACGAGGGCGCCGAGCGTGCGGCCTACATCCAGGAGATCAAGAACGTACTGATCCGCTATCTCGCACCCATGGTGGGCGACCGGCTCAGCCCCGCGTGACCCCACGGAGGTCCCCGGACTGCGACACGGTGCGCATCTGCCTACAGTGCGGATAGATCGCCCAGCTGGAGCCCGAGGGGACCCGCCGTGACCCACTCTCCGCCGCCCGGCATGCCCCGGGCCCGCATTCCCGGCCCTCAGCAGCCTCCCCCGCCGTACCCGCGCATCGGCGCCGGCCTGTGGAAGCGCTGCCTGCGCGGCGGGCTCGCCCTGTGGGCACTGGCCGCGGTGGCGACGTACACGACGCGGCACACCGCACTGCTGCCCACGCTCATCCTGCTCGGCGGCTTCCTGGTCCCCGTCGTCTTCGTACTGTGGGCGTACGAGCGGCACGGCCGCGACCTGGGCGTCAGCGCGGTCCTCGGCTGCTTCCTGACCGGCGGCGCACTCGGCGTGGTCGGCGCCTCGCTGACGGAGCCCTCCCTGTTCCGCCCCTCCTTCGGAATGTTCACCGGCGCCGCCCTGATCGAGGAGGCGGCCAAGCTGGGCGGGCTCGTGTTCGCACTGCGCCGGCAGCCGGGCATCCGCGGGACACGGGCCGGGCTGGTGCTCGGCGCGGCCGTCGGTTTCGGTTTCGCGGCCCTGGAGAGCTGCGGCCACGCCTTCGTCGCGGCAGCCTCGGCCGACGGCGTCGGCCTGCGGACACTCCTGGAGACGGAGTTGCTGCGCGGCCCGCTCGCCCCCTTCGGGCACGGCCTGTGGACGGCGATCGCGGGCGGTGTGCTGCTCGCCCACCGCCGTCCGAACGGGCACTTCCGCCTCGCCACGCCGGTCGTCGCCGCCTGCCTCGGCGTCTGCCTGCTGCACGCTCTGTGGGACGCCACGCCCGGCATCGCGCTCTGGCTGGCGGCCCGCCCGTCCGGCCCCGGCCTGGGCGGGGAGCTGTTCGGACAGGGCTACGTCCCGCGGCCCGGCGCCGCCCAGGAGCATCTGTTCGCGCTGTTCTCGGTGAGCGGCCTGGCACTCGTCGCCCTCCTCGGCCTCGCCTGGATGCGGTCGCTGGCGCACCGGGGCTCCTCTTGGAGAAATACCCCCTAGGGGTATAGTGTGGAGAGCATGGGGCCCACCGCGGGCCCCATCGGCCCCGCACGCCACGACGAGGAGCAAGGACATGACCACTCAGATCGACACTTCGGACTCCGTCACCACCGTCTACAAGGTGACCGGCATGAGCTGCGGCCACTGCGAGGGGTCCGTCTCCGGCGAGATCTCCCAGATCCCCGGCGTCAGCTCGGTCAAGGCCGTCGCGTCGACCGGCGAGGTCACCGTCGTCTCCGCGACGCCGCTCGACGAGGAGGCCGTACGCGCCGCCGTGGACGAGGCCGGCTTCGAACTCGCCGACCGGGCCTGAGAAGCACCCCCGAGAGCAAATGGCCCGAGCACAAAGGCACGAGCACGCAGAGCGCACGGACCGGTGCACGCAGGCCCGGGCGCGGCCCTGAAGAGCGTGGCCCGAGAAGCAGGCCGAGAGCAGGACCCGAGTGACCGGACCCGCCCCTGCTCGCGGGCCCCGAAACCTTTCCCCGACCGGGCCGGGCCGACCAGCTGATACTGGATCCGCACGGCCCGGTCCGATGTCTGGAGTCCGGACATGACCAGCACCACCGCACAGACCGCGACAGCGAGCGCGATAGGCAGCGCGTCGGAGGTCGAGCTGCTCATCGGCGGCATGACCTGTGCCTCCTGTGCCGCCCGGGTGGAGAAGAAGCTCAACCGCATGGACGGCGTGAGCGCCACCGTGAACTACGCGACGGAGAAGGCGAGGGTCAGCTACGCCGAGGGGGTCCGGGTCGCCGATCTGATCGCGACGGTGGTGAAGACCGGGTACACCGCCGAGGAGCCCCCGCCGCCGGAGCCCGAGCCGCAGGCCGCGGCCGAGGAGACCCGGGAACGGGACCTCGAGCTCGCCGCCCTCCGGCACCGTCTGCTCGTCTCCGCGCTGCTCGCCGTCCCCGTCGTCCTGCTCGCCATGGTGCCCGCAGCGCAGTTCGACAACTGGCAGTGGCTCTCGCTCACCCTGGCCGCGCCCGTCGTCGTCTGGGGCGGATGGCCGTTCCACCGGGCCGCCTGGACCAACGCCCGGCACGGCGCGGCGACCATGGACACGCTGGTCTCGGTCGGCACGCTGGCCGCGTTCGGCTGGTCGCTGTGGGCACTGTTCTTCGGCGACGCGGGCATGCCGGGCATGCACGACGAGTTCCGGTTCACCGTCTCACGGATGGACGGCGCCTCGGTGATCTACCTGGAGGTGGCCGCCGGGGTCGTCGCGCTGATCCTGCTGGGCCGTTATCTGGAGGCCCGCTCCAAGCGGCGCGCGGGCGCGGCCCTGCGGGCGCTGATGGAGCTGGGCGCCAAGGACGTCGCCGTGCTGCGCAACGGAGGCGAGGAGCGGGTGCCGGTGTCCGCCCTGGCCGTGGGCGACCGGTTCGTCGTACGCCCCGGCGAGAAGATCGCCACCGACGGCACGGTCGTCGAGGGCGTCTCCGCGGTGGACGCGGCCATGCTGACCGGTGAGTCGGTGCCGGTGGACGTCGGCCCCGGCGACCGGGTCACCGGCGCCACGGTCAACGCGGGCGGCCGGCTGGTGGTGGAGGCGAGCCGGATCGGCGCCGACACACAGCTGGCCCGCATGGCGAAGCTGGTGGAGGACGCGCAGAACGGCAAGGCCGAGGTGCAGCGCCTCGCGGACCGGATCTCCGCCGTCTTCGTCCCCGTGGTCATCCTCGTCGCCGTCGCCACCTTCGGCGTCTGGCTGGCGGTCACCGGGGACACGGTTGCCGCGTTCACCGCCGCCGTCGCCGTCCTGATCATCGCCTGCCCCTGCGCGCTGGGCCTGGCCACGCCGACCGCGCTGATGGTCGGCACCGGCCGGGGCGCCCAGCTCGGCATCCTGATCAAGGGCCCCGAGGTGCTGGAGTCCACGCGGCGGGTCGACACCGTCGTACTGGACAAGACCGGCACGGTCACCAGCGGCCGGATGACCCTCCAGGAGGTGTACGCCGCCGACGGCGAGGACGAGCAGGAGGTGCTGCGGCTCGCGGGCGCCCTGGAGCACGCCTCCGAGCACCCCGTCGCCCGGGCGATCGCCGCGGGCGCCGAGAAGCGCACCGGAGCGCTGCCGGGGGCCGAGCACTTCGAGAACGTCCCCGGGCGGGGCGTACGCGGGCGTGTGGAAGGCCGTGAGGTGGCCGTGGGGCGGTTGTACGACGCGCTCCCGGAGGAGTTGGCCGAGGCCCGGCGCCGGGCCGAGCAGGAGGGTCGTACGGCCGTCACCGTCGGCTGGGACGGGCGGGCCCGCGGGGTCCTCGCCGTCGCCGACGCGGCCAAGGAGACCAGTGCCGAGGCGGTGCGCGAGCTGCGCGCCCTCGGACTCACCCCGGTACTGCTCACCGGGGACAACCGGACCGTCGCCGAGGCGGTCGCACGCGCCGTAGGCATCGACGAGGTGATCGCCGAGGTGCTGCCCGAGGACAAGGTGGACGTCGTACGTCGGCTGCAGGGCGAGGGGCGGACCGTGGCCATGGTCGGCGACGGCGTCAACGACGCGGCAGCCCTGGCCACCGCCGACCTGGGGCTCGCCATGGGGACCGGAACGGACGCGGCGATCGAGGCCGGCGATCTGACCCTGGTGCGCGGCGACCTCCGGGTGGCCGCGGACGCCATCCGGCTCTCCCGGCGCACCCTCGCCACCATCAAGGGCAACCTGGTGTGGGCCTTCGGCTACAACGTGGCTGCGCTGCCGCTGGCCGCCGCGGGCCTGCTGAACCCGATGATCGCGGGCGCCGCGATGGCCTTCTCCTCGGTGTTCGTGGTGACCAACAGTCTGCGGCTGCGCAGCTTCCACTGAAGTCCCCTGGAGTTACCGGGGGTTATCCCCAGCCGAAGTAAGAGTCCCTCTAGAGTCGGACGCGAGCCTCACATAAGCTCTTCACAAGGCTCGCGCATCATCCTTACGCTTGGGCCTCGATCGCGAGATCGGGGCTCTTGCGTACCTAAAGGACATATGCAAGAGACGCAGATCACAGTGATGCGAACGTAACCATCGAAGGGGTTCGAAGGTCTAAGTTGGCGATGTCAGACCAGCGTCTTGGGGGGCGCTGACTGACGTCTGGGGATGTCTTGGGGGACTTCCTCAGAGATGCGTTGCCGGGGCACGTACACCGGGAAGCTTTGAGCGGCCCTCCCAGCGTGCTTGTCCCGGCAGACCGCACCGCATCACTGGAGTGCGACGGGTTTTGCTCGTTGTGCTCAGACAGCGGTTTCAGGCGCTGTCCTCTCCGAGCGCCCGGCCGGATCCCGTGGGGGGAATCCGTACCGGGACATGGGAAGGCGCCCTGGTCGTCGGCCCGTGGGGGGACCGGCGCTCCAGGGCGCCTTCTTCTTGGCTTCTCGTCACCGGCAGGCCTGCCACCTCACCGGCCGACTTCTCGTCACCGATTCAGGCCCGCCCGGCCCACCGATTCGGGGCCCGTCCAGCCAACCGATTCGGGGCCCGCCCGGCGGGCAGGCCCTCGTACGCGGTGCGCTCACGCCCCGGGCGGCGGGGCGCCGGAACCGGCGCCCCTCACCGGCAGGTCTCAGCGCTCCTCGACCGGCACGAAGTCGCGCTCCACCACACCGGTGTAGATCTGGCGCGGGCGGCCGATGCGGGAACCCGGCTCCTTGATCATCTCGGTCCACTGGGCGATCCAGCCCGGCAGCCGGCCGAGGGCGAACAGGACCGTGAACATCTCGGTCGGGAAGCCCATGGCGCGGTAGATCAGGCCGGTGTAGAAGTCCACGTTCGGGTAGAGCTTGCGCTCGACGAAGTAGTCGTCGGACAGCGCGTGCTCCTCCAGCTTCAGGGCGATGTCGAGGAGCTCGTCCTCCTTGCCCAGCGCGGAGAGCACGTCGTGCGCGGCGGCCTTGATGATCTTGGCGCGCGGGTCGAAGTTCTTGTAGACCCGGTGGCCGAAGCCCATCAGGCGGACGCCGTCCTCCTTGTTCTTCACCTTGCGGATGAAGGTGTCGACGTCGGAGCCGGAGTCGCGGATGCCTTCCAGCATCTCCAGCACGGACTGGTTGGCGCCGCCGTGCAGCGGGCCCCACAGGGCGCTGATGCCGGCCGAGATCGACGCGAACATGTTGGCCTGCGAGGAGCCGACCAGGCGGACCGTGGAGGTCGAACAGTTCTGCTCGTGGTCGGCGTGCAGGATCAGCAGCTTGTCGAGCGCGGCCACCACGACCGGGTCCAGCTCGTACTCGTCGGCCGGGACCGAGAAGGTCATGCGCAGGAAGTTCTCGACGTAGCCGAGGTCGTTGCGCGGGTAGACGAACGGGTGGCCGATCGACTTCTTGAACGCGTACGCCGCGATCGTCGGAAGCTTGGCGAGCAGGCGGATGGTGGAGAGGTTGCGCTGCTTCTCGTCGAACGGGTTGTGGCTGTCCTGGTAGAAGGTGGACAGCGCCGAGACGACCGAGGACAGCATGGCCATCGGGTGGGCGTCGCGCGGGAAGCCCTTGTAGAAGTTCTTGACGTCCTCGTGCAGCAGGGTGTGCCGCGTGATGTCGTTCTTGAACGTCGTCAGCTCGTCGACGGTCGGCAGCTCGCCATTGATCAGCAGGTAGGCCACCTCGAGGAAGGTGGAGCGCTCGGCCAGCTGCTCGATGGGGTAGCCGCGGTAGCGGAGGATGCCCGCCTCGCCGTCGAGGTAGGTGACAGCGGATTTATAGGCGGCAGTGTTGCCGTAACCGCTGTCCAGAGTCACCAGACCGGTCTGGGCGCGGAGCTTCCCGATGTCGAAGCCCTTGTCGCCGACGGTGCTGTCGACCACCGGGTAGGTGTACTCGCCGTCACCGAACCGCAGTACTACAGAGTTGTCGCTCACGTCTTCCCTCACCGACGTAGTGCCTCATCTTCGAGGTGCCCTGACTGTCTCTACCATCCCCCATTTGGCTCAGGAGAGTGCACTCGGGGTCGGCCATTGGGCCTATCGGCGGCACTCAGTGCCGCCAACCTGCTCATCCTGCCCCCTTCGACCGGCAACTGGAAGTGCTCTGTGACCTTCACGACTCATTTGATCGATCATTTTTTGTGATGCAGATCGCTGTGCCTGCTACGATGCAGGTCAGGGGCCGTGCAGCCGGAAATCCAGTGCCGTGCAACGCCGTCCGGCGGACACCGTGCGCACCGCCTGTCCGATCGCCTTGCGTGAACCGACGAGAACGACCAGTCGCTTGGCCCGTGTCACCGCCGTGTACAGCAGGTTCCGCTGCAGCATCATCCATGCTCCGGTGGTGACGGGGATCACCACCGCGGGATATTCACTTCCCTGCGAACGGTGGATGGTGACCGCGTACGCGTGTGCCAGTTCGTCCAGTTCGTCGAATTCATACGGAACCTCCTCGTCCTCGTCCGTCACCACCGTCAGACGCTGGTCGACCGGATCGAGCGAGGTGACCACGCCCACGGTGCCGTTGAAGACGCCGTTCTCCCCCTTCTCGTAATTGTTGCGGATCTGGGTGACCTTGTCGCCGACGCGGAAGATGCGGCCGCCGAACCGCTTCTCGGGCAGGTCGGGCCGGCCGGGTGTGATGGCCTGCTGGAGCAATCCGTTGAGCGCCCCGGCGCCGGCCGGGCCGCGGTGCATGGGCGCGAGCACCTGCACGTCCCGGCGCGGGTCGAGGCCGAACTTCGCCGGGACGCGCCGGGCGGCCACGTCCACGGTGAGCCGGCCGGCCTCCTCGGTGTCGTCCTCGACGAAGAGGAAGAAGTCCTTCATGCCGTCGGTGAGCGGATGCTGCCCGGCGTTGATCCGGTGCGCGTTGGTCACCACGCCGGACTGCTGGGCCTGCCGGAAGACCCGGGTCAGCCGCACGGCCGGGATCGGGCTGCCGTCGGCCAGCAGGTCGCGCAGCACCTCCCCCGCGCCGACGCTGGGCAGCTGGTCCACGTCACCCACGAAGAGCAGATGGGCGCCCGGCGGCACCGCCTTGACCAGCTTGTTGGCGAGCAGCAGGTCCAGCATGGACGCCTCGTCCACGACCACCAGGTCGGCATCCAGCGGGCGGTCCCGGTCGTAGGCCGCGTCCCCGCCGGGCTTCAGCTCCAGCAGCCGGTGGACGGTGGAGGCCTCGGCGCCGGTCAGCTCGGCGAGCCGCTTGGCCGCGCGGCCGGTGGGGGCGGCGAGCAGCACCTTGGCGCGTCTGGCGCGGGCCAGTTCCACGATCGAGCGGACCGTGAAGGACTTGCCGCAGCCGGGTCCGCCGGTGAGCACGGCGACCTTCTCGGTCAGGGCGAGCTTCACGGCGGACTCCTGCTCGGGGGCGAGGTCGGCGCCGGTCCGGGACTTCAGCCAGCCGAGCGCCTTGTCCCAGTCCACGTCCCGGAAGGCCGGCATCCGGTCCTCGCCCGAGCGCAGCAGGCGCAGCAGCTGGGCGGACAGGGACAGTTCGGCCCGGTGGAAAGGCACCAGATAGACGGCGGTCACGGGGTCCGCGTCGCCGTCGGGTCCGGGCACCTTCTCCCGCACGACCCCCGGGTCCTCACCGTCCCCAGGGGGCTCGGCCAGCTCCGCGAGGCACTCGATGACCAGACCGGTGTCGACCTGGAGCAGCTTCACGGCGTCGGCGATCAGCCGCTCTTCGGGGAGGAAGCAGTGCCCCTGGTCGGCGGACTGGGACAGCGCGTACTGCAGGCCCGCCTTCACGCGCTCGGGGCTGTCGTGCGGGATGCCGACGGACTGGGCGATCCGGTCGGCGGTCAGGAAGCCGATGCCCCAGACGTCGGCGGCCAGCCGGTACGGCTGCTCCTTCACGACGGAGATGGACCCGTCGCCGTACTTCTTGTAGATCCGCACCGCGATGGAGGTCGACACCTCGACGGTCTGGAGGAAGAGCATGACCTCCTTGATCGCCTTCTGCTCCTCCCAGGCGTCGGCGATCTTCCTGGTGCGCTTGGGGCCGAGGCCCGGCACCTCGATGAGCCGCTTGGGCTCCTCCTCGATGATCGTCAGGGTGTCCACGCCGAAGTGCTGGGTGATGCGGTCGGCGAAGACCGGGCCAATGCCCTTGACCAGCCCGGAGCCGAGGTAACGGCGGATGCCCTGGACGGTGGCGGGCAGCACGGTCGTGTAGTTCTCCACGTGGAACTGCTTGCCGTACTGCGGGTGCGACCCCCATCGGCCCTCCATCCGGAGCGACTCCCCCACCTGGGCGCCGAGCAGCGCGCCGACCACCGTGAGGAGGTCACCCGCTCCTCTTCCGGTGTCGACGCGGGCGACCGTGTAGCCGTTCTCCTCGTTGGCGTACGTGATGCGTTCCAGCACGCCTTCGAGCACGGCGAGCTGCCGTTCGCCCGTGGGGTTCCCCGCCTGTTGAGCCATGATCCGACGGTACCGGTGGAGTCTGACAGCGGTACCGGGTTCCGGCTTCGAGGGGCTACCGGCGACTGCGCAGCCGCCCGGACGACTCCGGCCTCCCGGGCGGAAGTTGACCGATTGTGCACCCCTCGCGGACGCGATGTACGTCACCTCCGCGCGCCGGGCCCGCACGAGGGCGCCCGGCGGCCTGACACCCGGCTGACGGAGGCATGACGTCCCCCTGTCAGGGCTCTGACCCGACTCGTGGACAAGTAGGGAAGACCCCATCACAAGGGGCACACAAACCCACACCGTCTTCACCGTGCACCAGTCCAAACGCCGCCACACCGCAGTGACGCGACGTACCAAGACGCACCGAACCGGGATGAACACAACAGGCCAATGTCTGGATTGGCCTTGCTGCTGCCCTCCCCCGGGACCCAGACTCGCTGCTGTACGACGCATGACCGTTCGGGCGCTTTAGTCATACTCGAGCGGAAATCTCCTCGCATGCCCTTCATTCGGCATGTTTCACAGCGCCATCACATCGGCGCGTTCCGATCTCCACCTTCTCCGAAGGGAGTTCGTCATGTCCCGTACCCCGAACCCGCAGGACGCCCTGGAGCTCCAGGACCTCGGCCTGGACGCGGACCTGGACCTCACCGACCTGACCGTGACCTCGCTGCGCGACACCGCCGCGCTGCCCGAGAACGGCGCCTCGTGGGGCTCCTGCTCGTGCCAGGGCTCGTCGTCGTGCGCGCAGCCGCAGGTGGAAACACCCGTGGTCCTCTGACCCCGCGCCCGCCCCGGACACCGTCCTTCGATCCAGAGAGGCTCCACATGCCCGACCACCGCGAGGACCTCCTCGCCCTCGAGGACCTCGACTCGGCGAGCTGACCGTCACCGCCCTGCGGGACACCGTCGCGCTGCCCGAGACGGGCGCCTCCGGCGGAGCGAGCTCGTGCTCGTGCGGCTCCTCCTCGTGCGCCCAGCCCAGGCTGCCCGACCTGCCCTTCCAGTGCGCCCTCGGCCTCGCATCCCACGAGGCCGGTGAGCTACGGCTCCCGTGCGGCCGGCCGGCTCGTCCGATCCTGTCCGGCCGGCCGCACAACCCCGCGCCCACCCCGCCGTTCCGACACGGTCCGCCGGCTTCCACCTGGTCCGCCGGTTTCCACCCGGTCCGCCGAAGCGGTCCGCGCATTCCCGCCCGCTCCGCCGATCCCGCCCGCCCTCCGAGCCCTACGCCGGGAGCCCCGTCATGCCGTACTCCGCCCCGCCGGCAGCCCCGGTGCGCGTGCCGCCGCCCGACCAGGCCGACCCGGCGGACCCCTGCGACCCGGCAGATCCCTGCGACCCGGCGGACCCGTACGGCCGGACCGCGCCGTACGCCCTCGTCCGTACGACCGTGCTCCCGTACCCCGCCGAGACCGCCCCCGCCGCCGAGTTACGGGCCCGGCTCGCCCGGCTCACCGCCCTGGCCGCCCAGGACGCCGCCCTGCGGGCCGCCGTCTGCGACGACCTCTTCGCCGCGCGCGCCGGCCACGACGAGGAGTTCCACCGGCAGGTGGTCCTCCCGCTCCGCCGCGCCCTGCACAACGGCCGCGAGCCCCGCCCTGCCCTCCTCGGCCGGCTCGGCGCCCTTCCCGACCGGGTGCCGCGGCTCGCCGACTGGCTCGCCCTGCGCGAGCTGCGCGCCCTGCTGCTCGACGAGCTCGACGCCGCCGTCCCACCCGCCCTGACTGCCGAGCGCGTCGCGCTCGCCGCTCTCTGCCGATCCCCCGCCTTCACCCGGGCCATCGCCCTGACCAGCGCCGACCTGCTGCGGGCGGTCAGCAGGGCCGGCCGGGGCGAGACCGGGCGGCGGGCGCGCAAGGAGGAGGCCTCGGTCCTGCGGCACGCCTTGCGGGCCAGCACGAAGACCAGTCCGCTGTCGTGGTTCACCGCCGTCGGGTGGGCGGCCGGCTCGTCCGTCGGCACAGCTGCCACGGCCACCTCCGCTCCGGAACCCGGGCCCGGGTCCACCGCCCCGCTGACCTCTGTGGTCAAGGAGAACCGCACCCTCGTCGCCGCACTCACCGCGGCCCTGCTCGACGAGCCGCGCCGCCGCCGCGCCCTCCCCCACCGCATGACGAGCACCGCACGGGTGGCCGACGGGCAGGCCCGCTTCGCCCGCACGGAGGCGCTGTTCGCCGGCGGACGGTACCTGGTCACCCGCGAGGACGAGGTCGAGGTGGCCGCCCGCCCGGCGCTGGACACGCTCGCCGCCGCCCTCGCCGACGGCCCGCTCGCCCTCGGCACGCTGACCGCCCGGCTCGCCGCCGACCTGGGCCGCACACCGGACGACCCCGCCGTGGCGGGCTTCGTGGACCGGCTCGCCGACTCCGGGCTGCTCGTGCCCGCGGAGCCCGTCGACCCGCAGCACCACGCCCCGCTCCTCGCGCTCGCCGACTGGCTGCGCCAGTGGCCCGCGGACGCCGTCCTGGCGGACCGGATCGCCCGACTCGCCCATGACACACAGAGGTTCGCGGACACGCCCGCCGCCGAGCGCCCCGCCCTGCTCGCCGCCCTGGCCGGCCGCTGGCACGAGCTGCTCGCCGACACCGGCCGAGCCGTCCCGCCGGACGCGGCCCCGCTGACCGCCCTCACCGAGGACGTCGTCGTCCCCGTTCGCCTGTCCCCGCGCCGCCCGCCGGCCCCACCGGGCAGGGACGGGCGGACCACGGGACTGCCCTACGAGGACCGGCCCGCCGGATACGACCCGTTCACCCCGGCCGACCACACGGCGCTCACCGAACTCACCTCTCTGGCCGAGCTGTTCGACCTCGGACACGTGATGAGCCGGGTCGCCCGGGACCGCTTCGTCGCCCGCTACGGGGAGGGCGGCACCTGTCACGACCCGTGGGACTTCGGCGCCGACACCGCCGCCGCCTGGGAGGAGTCCGGCCGCTTCGTGGGCCTGCCGTCCGACGACCCCGAACTGCCGGCCGCAATGGTCGAACTCGCCTGCCTGCGCGAGGAGTTCGCGGCGCTGGCACGAAGGGCTGCAGGGCCGGCCGGGGACACGGCTCCCGAGATCGTCCTGCCGGCCGACCCCGTCCGCGCCCTCGCCGACCGTCTGCCCGACTGGACGGCCGCCCGGCCGCTCAGCTACTCCCACTTCGCCCAACGTGCCCACGACGACGGGCTGTTGTGCATCAACCACGTCTACGGCGGCTGGGGCCGGTTCACCAGCCGCTTCCTCGACGCCATGCCCGCGAGCGCCGCGGCCACGGTAGGCGAGCGCGTCCGTCGCGGCCTCGGCGCGGGCGCGCGGGCGGCCCAGGTCCGGCCGCCGGGCGGGTTCAACGCCAACCTCCACCCGCTGCTGCTCGCCGAGGAGATCGGACCCGACCGCGGCCGGGCCGCCCTCGCCGAGGCCGACCTCGATCTCGTCCACGACCCGGCCACCGACCGGCTCCGGCTGCGCGTACGGGCGACCGGCGACCCGCTGGACGTGCTCTACCTGGGCTTCCTCGCCCCGATCATGCTGCCGGGGCGGCTCGGGCCGTTCCTCTCGGACCATCCCGAGGGGGTGGTGGACTTCCGTCCGCTGCTGCCCCGGCACGCCATGGCGGCGCCGGGCGGCCAGGTGGTCCGTACGCCGCGGCTGCGCCACCGCCACCTGGTGCTGGCCCGGCGCCGCTGGCACCTCGGCCCGGGCGTGCTCGACGCACTGCGCGCCGGCCTAGCCGCGGAGGAGCGGGAGGTGCCGGCCGCCGCGGTGGCCCGCTGGCGGGCCCTGCTCGACCTGCCGGATCAGCTCTTCCTGCACCCGGTTGCGCGGCCCCCGGCCGGGCGCGCGGTCGACGACTTCGTCGCGCGGCTGCGGGCGCCCAAGCCGCAGGCGCTCGACCTGGGCAACGCCCTGCACCTGCGCTGCCTGGGCAGTTGGCTGGCACGCCACCCGCAGGGCGTCGTCCTGGAGGAGGCCCTGCCCGCCTTCGGCGGCCGGGACCAGCCCGTCCACGCCGTCGAGTCCGTCCTCGAGACGTACCGCCCGGCCCGCCGCCGTGCAGCCGACCGGGCCACGCCACGGCCCGCCGTCCCGCCCGTACGCCGCCGAGGAGGCACCCGATGAACGCCCCGGCCGGCCCCGCCCCCGCCCCGCTGGACCGGGCCGTGCCCGGCTCCGCCCCGCTGGACCCCGCCGTGCCCAGCCCCGCCACCGCACCGCTGGACCCCGCCGTGCCCGGCTCCACGGCGGCCCTCGACGTCGTCCTGTACGACTACCGCGAGGACAAGGCTCCGCTGCTGCGCGAGGCGGTGCTGCCGTCGGCCCGCCGGGCCGCAGCCGAAGGCCTGACCGCGCACGTCGAGCGCCACTGGCTGTACGGCCCGCACGTACGGCTCCGGCTGCGCGGTGCACCCGGCCCGGCGGCCGCGGCGGCCGAGCGCACCGCGGCCACCCTGCGGACCTGGGCCGCCGACCACCCCTCGGCCGCCCGCGTCACCGAGGAGGAACTCCTCGCCCGGGCCGCGGTGGCCGGCCGTGCCGAGCTGATCGCCCCGCCGTACGGCCCGCTCGTACCGGACGGCACGGTCCGCGTCGAGACGGTGGACCGGTCGTCCCTGCGCGCCCTGATCGGGCCCGACGGGGTCCGGCTCCGCGACGACCTGCTGGCGCTGGGCCTGCCGGCGCTCGACACCGGGTGCGCGTTCCTGGGCGGGCACGGAGACGCACCCGCCGCCCGCGTACAGCTCGCGGTCGCGGCGCTGGCCGCGCACGCCGCGGTGCACCCGGAGGGGCTGATCGGCGGCCACTACTCGTTCGTCTCGCACCTCGAGGACTTCCTGGTCTACGAGGACCCGGGAGGGCGGCTGCGGGCGGCCTTCGAACGTCGGTGGGAGGCCACCGGGCCGGGCGCCACCGCCCTGGTCGGACGGATCACGGGCGGCGGGGCGGCCGGCTGGGAACGCGCCTGGGCCGACTGGTCCGCGCAGGCATGGCGCATCGCCGCGGAGCGGTTCGCGGCGGGCGCGGACTTCGCCGGCGATCCCCTCGAGTACCGGGACCGGGCGGCGGTGCTCGGCGACCGGACGGTGGCCGACCGCTGGAACCAGGACGTACGCACCCGCTACAGCGAGTTCCACCGCCGGCTGCGCCGCTCGGACCCGCAGGGGGCGATGTGGAGCCGGCCCGACTACCTGATCTACCGGGCCTGTACGAACGCGCTCTACCGGCTGTTCGCGATCTGCGACGTACGGCCGGTGGAGCGGTACCTCGCCGCGCACCTGGTCGTGCGCACGGTGCCGGAGCTCACCGGGCACACCTGGCAGGGCCGCATCGACGAGGTGATCGCGGCGGTGGAGGGCGCGTCATGACCACCGCCCCCGCCGCCGCGGCGGGCACGGCCCCGGAGCCCCCGGACCCCGCTCGGGGCGGGGAGCCCGCCCTGCAGACGCCCGAAACCCCACTGACCCCCGTTACCCCCGTCGCCTCCGAAGCCCCCGTCGCCCCCGTCGCCTCCGAAGCCCCCGTCGCCCCCGTCGCCCCCGTCGCCCCCGGGGCGCGGCCGGCACCGCGGCTCCGGCTGCGCCCCGGCGTGGCCGCCACCCCGCTGCTCACGGGTCTGCACCTGCGCGGCCGTGGCGCCGTCGTCACGCTGGAGGGCAGCCGCGCGCTGCCGGCCCTGTGGCAGCTGCTCTCGGAGCGGCTCGCTCCGGACCGCGCGGCGCGGGGCGACGGCGACGCACAGGCCGGTACCGGGGCCCGGACGAACGCCGGTACCCGGACCGCCACCGGTACCCGGACCGCCACCCATGCCCGGACCGACGCCCAGGCACAGGCCGACACCGAAACGCAGGCCGATGGCGGAGCGCGGGCCGTGGCCCGGGCAAGGGCCGCCGCGAGCGGTCGGGCCGGCTCTCGGGTGGACGCCGCGCTCGCCACCCTCACAGCCCGACTGCGCGAACACGACCTGGTGGTCGAGCACCCGGACGGAGCCGAACTCCCGCCCTGGCCGGGTTCGTCGGCCGCCCACCCGGCCGAGGCGGTCGAAGCGATCCGGACTGCGCGACCGGTCGTCGCAACACCGGATCCCGAGGGCCCTCTCGCCATGGGCCTCGTACGGGCGCTCCGCCGCGCGGGGGCGAGCCCGCGGGTCACCGTCGACGGACGGCTGCCCGTCGGCCGGGCCGTGGTCACGGCCGACGCGCCGTCCGGGACCGTGGCGCTGGCCGTGTCCTGCGACGCCGACGGCGGCTTCGTCACCGAGCCCGGGCCCCCGAACCGCGCCCGCTCCGACGCCCACGCCATCGCCACCCGCCTCGCCACCGGCACCACGGCCACCGCCACCGCCACCAGCACCAGCACAGGCACAGGCACCGGCACCGGCACCGGCACACCACCGTGGGCACCGGGCGATCCCGTCACCGCGCAGTCGCGGTCGGCGGCGCCTGCCACGGCGCCTGTCGGTGCCGGGGCGCCGTCGCAGACGGCTGCCGGGGCGCCGTCCCGTACGCATTTCGCGCTGCTCGCCGGTGCCGCGGCCGGGCGGCTGCTCGCGGCCGTCGCCGACCTGCCCGACCCCGCCGCACACGAGGACGCCTCCAGCACGGCGAAGGCCGGGCACCCGGCCGTGCTGATCGCCCGGGCCGAGCCGCCGGAGGCGACGTACCACCCGTGGGCGGCGGCCCCGCGGGCCGCCGGCCGGAGGCCGGACGCCCCGCCCGCGCCGGACCTCGGGGAGGCCCTGCGCCGGGTGACGGCCCTGGGCGACCCCCGTCTCGGCGTGCTCGACGCGCCGCTGCCCGGGGACCTGCCGCAGCTCCCCGCGTCGCTCGCATCCTGCCGGACCCCGGAGGGTCTGCTGGTCGCCGGCGCGGTACGGGCGGACCTGGCCCGGCTGGAAGCGGCCTGCCGGGCCGCCGAACTCGCCCTCGCCGACGGCCCGTCCGCCCCGGTCGTCGGAGCGGGCCCCGACCATGCCCACGGCCGGGCACTGCGCCGTGCCGTCCTCGACCGCATCGGGCTGGAAGCCGCCTCCACCGCGTGCGAGGCGGATCCGGTCGCTGCCGGCGCCCGCACCGACGGGATCGGGGCCGGCGCCCGCACCGACGGGATCGGGGCCGACGTCTGGCGCATGCACCCTCAGGCCCGCCACTGGTGGACCGTGCTGACCGAACGCATGGGTCGCTCCGCCGATCTGTCGGTCCGGCAACTCGGCGCCGAGGAAGCCCATGCGGCCGTCGTCCGGGTCCGGCCGACCCCGGCCGGTACCGGCGCCGCCCCCGGCACGGTGAGCCGCGCCGTCGAGGCCACCGCGGCCGACGCCGTGGCCCTCGCCGCCCTCGACGCGATCACGCGCGCGATGGCGGCGGAGCACGCACCGGACCGGGCGCTCCACACCACGCTCAGCGGCGCCGCGGCTGCGCTCGCCGCGGCGGGCGTCGAGCCGGCCGGCTGGGCGGACGAGGGCTGGACCGACGCCTGGCTGGCCGGGATCGCCGCCCGGGAACCGGCCCTGCGCGCCGCCCTGTACCGCCTGACCGGCCTGCTCCCCGAACCCTGGCGGGGCACCGGCCGGCACCCCCTCGCCGACGCCCTGCGCGCATCCGGATTCACGGTCCTGGCCGGACGGGGAGGCCCCCGATGAACACCACCGATCCGCACGCCGTCCGCATCCCCGATCCGCACGCCGCCCCCGTCCCCGATCCGCACGCCGCCCCCGCCCTCGATCCGTACGCCGTCCCCGTCCTCGATGTCCCCGTCCTCGATCCGGCGGCGGCGCTCGCGACCGCCGCGGGCACCGCCGTCGTGCGGCTGACCGCGTGGGACCTCGGACTGGCCGAGCGGCTCAGCCGGCACGCCCTGGCCCGTCCGGTGCGGTTCGTGCCGGTGCGCGAGGACGGGGCGCTGACCGTGATCGGGCCCGTACTCCACCCCGGGGCGCGGGCCTGCGTCGGCTGCGCGGAGTACCAGCGGCTGGCCACCGCGGGCGGCCGGGTGCCGTGGCAGAGCCCGCGGCTGGCGCTCGGCGGCACCGGGACCCCGCCGCTGGCCGAGGCGGCGCTCCGGCTCGCGGCAGACCTGCTGGCGGCCGGCCCGCCCGAACCGGAGCCGCCCGCTCCCGATCGCCACGCCACGGCCACTCCCGATCGCCACGCCACGCCCGCTCCCGATGGCCACGCCACGCCCGCTGCCGACCCGCGCGCATCGGGCCCCGGCGTCCCCGACCCGGTCGAGGCCGACCCGGTCGAGGTCGACGACCGGGCCGTCGTCCACATCCTCCAGGGCGACCGGTACACCTGGTCCACCCACCGCATCCGGCCGGTCGGCGGCTGCCCGGTCTGCCGGCCGCTGCCGGACGACTCGCCCGCCGGCGCCCGGTTGCCCGCCGAGCCCCGGCCGCTGCCCGACCCGTCGGTGCTGCGCGGCCCCAACGCCCGCACCACGCCCGCCCGTTTGCGTGCCGAGTTGCACGACGAGCGGTTCGGGCCGGTGCGTCGGCTCTTCAGGACCGAGGACTCCGCGTTCGCGCTGACCACCGCCTGGGTGACGGACGGCCGCTCCCTCGACGACGGCGGCTACGGCCGGTCGGGCGACTTCCGGTCCAGCGAACGCGTCGCCCTCTTCGAGAGCGTGGAGCGGTTCGCCGGTATGCGGCCCACCGGCCGCCGCACCGCGCTCCGCGCCTCGTACGCCGACCTCGTCGCCGCGGGCGAGCACGCCGTACTCGACCCCGTCCGGCTCGGTCTGCCGGATCCCGAGTTCGACGGCCACCCCGCCCGCCGGACCGTCCCGTACTCCCCGGACCTCGTACTCGACTGGGTGTACGGCTGGTCGCTCACCGAGCGCCGCGCGCTGGCGGTACCCGAGCACGTGGCGTACTGGGACGTACCGGGGCCGGACCGGCCGCGGGTGGTGTACGAGTCCTCGAACGGCTGCGGACTGGGCAACAGCCCCCAGGAGGCCGCGCTGTACGGGCTGTTCGAGGTCGCCGAACGCGACGCCTTCCTGATGGCCTGGTACGCGCGCACCCCGCTGCCCCGGCTCGCCGTCCCCGTCGACGACCCGGAGGTCACCGCCCTGGCCGACCGCGCCGCGCTGCTGCGCTACCGCCTGACCCTGCTGGACGCCACCAACGATCTGGGCGTCCCGGCGGTGATCTCGCTCTGCCGCTACGAGGGCGCGCATCCCGACGCGCCCGGCGCGTTCCTGGCCGCCGGCGCCCACCACGACCCGCGGGTTGCGATCCGCTCGGCGGTGGCCGAGGTGGTCACCAACGTCCAGGAGGCCGCCCGCCGTTCGGCCCCGGGCGGTCCCCGGGACCCGGAGCGGCTGCGCCCGATGCTGGACCGCCCCGAGCTGGTGCTGGACCTCGACGACCACGTCGGCCTCAACACCCTGCCCCAGGCACAGCACCGGCTGGACTTCCTGTTCGGCGGCACCGCGGAGACGCCGTGGTACGAGCGGTGGCCGGGGGCGCCCGAGCCGGTGGCGGACCTGACGCTGCTGCTGGAGCGGACCGTTGAGCGGCTGGCCGCCGAGGGACTGGAGGTCGTCGCGGTCACACAGGACGAGCCGGGCGTACGGGACCGGCTGGGGCTGCACTGCGCCAAGGTGATCGTCCCCGGCACGCTTCCGATGACCTTCGGGCACGTCAACCGCCGCACCTCGGGGCTGGACCGGCTGCTGGAGGTGCCCCACCGGCTGGGCCGTACCGCCAGGCCGCAGCGCCGCGACGAACTGCCCCTCGACCCCCACCCCTTCCCGTGAGGACGCGATGACGACCGCCCGCCCCCGCCCCCGCCCGGCCGCCTCCGGCGCCGCGCCCGAGGGCCCCGGACACCCCTGGCACAGCCTGCACCTCGCCCTGCACACCGGCGGCGCGGAGACGGACGCGTTCGTCACCGACGACCTCGCCCCGCTGATGGACGGCCTGACCGCCGACCCGCGCGCCGCATGGTTCTTCATCCGCTACGGCGAGGGCGGCCCCCACCTGCGGATCCGCTTCCGGGGCCCGCTGCCCGCCGGTGCGGCGGACGGACTTCCCGCCGCCCTGGCCGAGTTGGCGGCCGCCCGGCCCGCTGAGATCACCGGCCCCTGGCCGTCCCGGCACGGCGAGGTGCGCGAGGTACCGTACGTGCCCGAGACCGAGCGGTACGGCGGCCCCGCCGCGCTGCCCCTCGCCGAGGAGGTGTTCGTCCACTCCACCCGCGTGGCGGTCGAGGCCCTGCGCGCGACCCCGGACCGCGCCGCCCGGCTCCCGCTCGCCCTCGGTCTCGCCCACGCCACCGCCCACGCGCTCGGCCTCGACGAACTTCAGGCAGCGGGCTGGCTGCGCCGGCACGCCGCCTCCTGGCGTTGGATCACCGAGGTGGAGCCGCTGCCCGGGGCCGCCGTCCATTCCCGCGTGAACTCGGTGTTCGCCCTCCAGCGGCCGAGCCTGGTCCGGCGCGCCCGGGCCCTGCGCGCCGCCCTCGACGCGGGCACCGCCGCGCCCTGGATGGCTCAGTGGACGCGCCGGGTCGGCGCCGCGGACGCCCGGTTGCGCAGCGCCCTGCCCGCGGAGCGGGCCGCCCGGCGCGTGCCCTGGGTGTGGGCCTCCCAACTGCACATGCTGTTCAACCGGCTCGGCGTGACCCCCGACGAGGAGCGGGCCGTCTGCCACCTCGCGGCCCGCACGCTGCTGGAGACCGGGGACGACCCGGGGTTCTTCCCCGCCGGGCACCGCGCGGCCGACTACCAGTACCTGGAACGCAGCAAGTTCCGGATCGGGCGGCCCGAGGACACCGCACTGCGCGACCTGCCCCCGCCGCCGGCCCCTTCGGCGGCCCAGTCGGCGGCCGAACTCCCGTTGCCCGCCGCCCCCTTGCCGGAGCTGTCGCTCGCCGAGGCGCTGCACCGGCGCAGCTCGGTGCGCGGGCCGCTGCACGGGCCGCTGGACGCGGGGATCCTGGGCGGGCTGCTGTGGTCCGCGTACGCCGAGAGCCACGCGACGCACCGGCCGCTCGCCGACGGCACCGTACACACCCGCCGGCACCGCCCGTACCCGAGCGCCGGTGCCCTCTACAGCGTGCGCGTGCGCCTGGTGGCGCTGCACGTCGCGGGGCTGGCCGCGGGCACGTACCACTGCGTGCCGGAGCGCCGCGCACTGCTCCCGATCGGGCCGGCGCCGACCGTCGCCGAGCTCAAGGCGCTGTCCTCGTATCTCTCCCGGCCGGCGGACGACCCGGACGCGGTGGGCATCGACGAGGCCCCGGCGGTGCTCGCGGTCCATCTCGACCTCGGCCTGCTGCGCCGCCGCTACGGCCTGCGGGCGCTCAGGCTGGGCCTGCTGGAGGCCGGCCACCTCGCGCAGACACTGCTGCTCACCTCGGCGGCGTTCGGTCTGGCCACCCTCCCGCTCGGCGGCCTCCACGACGACCTGACCCACGAGCTTCTCGGCCTCGACGGCCTCGACGAGCCGGTCCAGTACCTCCTCCCCCTGGGCCGCCCCGCCCCTCCCGTCCAGGCGTACTGACCACGAGCGTTGCCGCCGGTGCCCTTGCGGTGCACCGCACCCGGGGGACGCCATGCCGTCCCCCGGCCCGAGCAGGACGGCTCTCGGCAGTTGTCCACGGGGTTCCTCGCAGCTCCTTCGCCGGCCGGTGGATGAACCGTGCGAGAGGGGGAGCCGGCGATGAAGGTGCCGGTGAAGGCCGTCACGGAGGACGACGTGGCGGGCTTCAGCGGCCGAGAGGGGTAGCCTCGGCGGCTCACGGAGGCCAACGGGCTTGTGGTCGTGCACAGTTGGTGACGACCGCCCGCCCCGGACCGTCTCGCATCGGGTCATCTCTTGGGTATGAGGAGATCAATTCCATGTACGACTACGACCTCCTGGTCGTGGGTTCGGCCAATGCCGACCTGGTGATCGACGTCGAACGGCGGCCGGCCGCCGGCGAGACGGTGCTCGGCGGCGATCTCGGCGTCCACCCGGGCGGCAAGGGCGCGAACCAGGCGGTCGCCGCCGCCCGGCTCGGGGCGCATACGACGCTGCTGGCCCGCGTCGGTGACGATGCCCACGGCCGCCTGCTCCTCGACTCGCTGCGGGCGGCCGGGGCGGACACGGTGGGCGTGCTGGTGGGCGGGGCGCCGACGGGCGTCGCGCTCATCACCGTCGACCCCACCGGGGACAACAGCATCGTGGTCTCCCCCGGCGCCAACGCCCGGCTGGCGCCCGCGGACGTCCGGGCCGCCGTCAGCCTCTTCCTCGCCTCACGGGTCGTGTCGGCGCAGCTGGAGATCCCGCTGGAGACGGTCGTGGAGGTCGTACGGACCCTCGCGGAGGGAAGCAGGTTCGTGCTGAACCCGTCCCCGCCGCGGGCGCTGCCCACGGAGGTCCTGGCGGCCTGCGACCCGCTGATCGTGAACGAGCACGAGGCCCGGGTGATCCTCGGCGACGCCTGCGTGAGCGAGGAGCCGGCCGACTGGGCACGGCTGCTGCTGGCCAAGGGCCCGCGCTCGGTGGTGGTGACGCTGGGCGCGGAGGGGGCGCTGGTGTGCGACGCCTCCGGCGTGACGCGGGTTTCGCCGCTGAAGGTGGACGCGGTGGACACCACGGGCGCCGGGGACGCCTTCACGGCGGCCCTCGCGGTGCGGCTGGGCGCGGGCGCGTCACTGGCGGAGGCGGCACGGTACGCGGCCCGGGTCGGGGCGGCGGCCGTGACGAAACGGGGCGCCCAGGAGTCGTACCCGACCGCAGCGGAGGCCGACGCCCTGTGAACGGGGCGGGCGTCCTCGGCCGTCGTCCGGCCGGGGCACTCGCCGAGTCGGGGCACGGTTATGGCCACGGGTATCGGTAGGGGTACGGGTCCAGGGCGAAGCGGCCTCCCGCGCCGGTACAGGCTGCCGGCGTGCGAGCGCCGGACCACCGAAACCGAGGGGGCCCGGGGCGGCGACCCGGGCCCCGCGGCGGTACCCGCCGGGTGCCAACACCCCCAGCGCCCCCCGGGACCCCCCCCGGAGG
>NZ_JBFAET010000072.1:0-42115 GCF_040642095.1 Streptomyces sp. NPDC020362 | reverse complement strand
CGGCCAATCTCTTCCCCACCACACCCCCCCCCCCCCCGCCGGGGGCCCCGCCCCGGCCGCTCGCCTCACGCCACGATGCCCCCGCCCTTCGAGGACGGGGGCATCCGCCGTTGTCGATCAACCCAAGATCCGGATAATGATCGTCCTGTTGTCAGTGGCGCCCGGTACGCTCGAAAGCACGATGACAGAGGACCTCTCACCGGCCGAGCGGTACGCGGCAGCCCGGAGACGGGCAGCCGAGCAGGCCACCGCGCTCGCGTCCTTCCGCGAGATGTACGACTTCGGCCTCGACCCCTTCCAGATCGAGGCCTGCCAGGCACTCGAAGCGGGGAAGGGTGTGCTGGTGGCCGCCCCCACCGGCTCGGGCAAGACGATCGTGGGCGAGTTCGCCGTCCACCTGGCCCTGCAGCAGGGCAAGAAGTGCTTCTACACGACCCCCATCAAGGCGCTGTCGAACCAGAAGTACGCCGACCTGTGCCGCCGTTACGGCACCGAGAAGGTCGGCCTGCTCACCGGCGACAACAGCGTCAACTCCGACGCCCCGGTGGTCGTGATGACCACCGAGGTGCTGCGGAACATGCTCTACGCCGGCTCGCAGACCCTCCTCGGCCTCGGCCATGTGGTCATGGACGAGGTGCACTACCTCTCCGACCGCTTCCGCGGCGCCGTCTGGGAGGAAGTGATCATCCACCTGCCGGAGTCGGTGACCCTGGTGTCCCTGTCGGCGACCGTGTCCAACGCCGAGGAGTTCGGTGACTGGCTGGACACCGTCCGCGGCGACACCGAGGTGATCGTCTCCGAGCACCGGCCGGTCCCGCTGTTCCAGCACGTGCTCGCCGGCCGCCGGACGTACGACCTGTTCGAGGAGGGCGAGGGCCACAAGAAGGCAGTCAACCCCGACCTCGTCCGCCTCGCCCGCATGGAGGCGACCCGGCCCTCGTACCAGGACCGCAGACGCGGCCGGGCGATGCGCGAGGCCGACCGCGAGCGCGAGCGCAGACAGCGCTCGCGCGTGTGGACGCCGGGCCGGCCCGAGGTCATCGAGCGCCTCGACTCCGAGGGGCTGCTGCCCGCGATCACCTTCATCTTCAGCCGCGCCGCCTGCGAGGCCGCCGTCCAGCAGTGCCTGTACGCGGGACTCAGACTCAACGACGAGGAGGCGCGGGAGCAGGTCCGCGCACTCGTCGAGGAGCGCACCGCCGCCATTCCGTCCGAGGACCTGCACGTCCTCGGCTACTACGAGTGGCTGGAGGGCCTGGAGCGCGGTATCGCCGCCCACCACGCGGGCATGCTGCCGACCTTCAAGGAGGTCGTCGAGGAGCTGTTCGTGCGCGGCCTGGTCAAGGCCGTGTTCGCGACCGAGACCCTCGCCCTCGGCATCAACATGCCCGCCCGCTCGGTGGTGCTGGAGAAGCTCGTCAAGTGGAACGGCGAGCAGCATGCCGACATCACCCCCGGCGAGTACACCCAGCTGACCGGCCGGGCCGGCCGGCGTGGCATCGACGTCGAGGGCCACGCGGTGGTGCTCTGGCAGCGCGGTATGAGCCCCGAGCACCTCGCGGGTCTCGCGGGCACCCGCACCTACCCGCTGCGCTCCAGCTTCAAGCCGTCGTACAACATGGCGGTGAACCTGGTCGAGCAGTTCGGCCGGCACCGCTCGCGCGAGCTGCTGGAAACCTCCTTCGCCCAGTTCCAGGCCGACAAGTCGGTCGTCGGGATCTCCCGGCAGGTGCAGCGCAACGAGGAGGGCCTGGAAGGCTACAAGGCCTCCATGACCTGCCACCTCGGCGACTTCGAGGAGTACGCGCGGCTGCGCCGCGAGCTGAAGGACCGCGAGACCGAGCTGGCCCGGCAGGGCGCGAACCAGCGGCGCGCGGAGGCCGCCGTCGCGCTGGAGCGGCTCAAGCCGGGCGACGTCATCCACGTGCCCACCGGCAAGTACGCGGGCCTCGCCCTGGTCCTGGACCCGGGCCTGCCCGCCGGCCGCTCCAACGGCCACCGCGGCTTCGACCACCACGACGGTCCGCGCCCGCTGGTGCTGACCGCCGAACGGCAGGTCAAGCGGCTGGCGTCGATGGACTTCCCGGTGCCGGTCGAGCCGTTGGACCGGATGCGGATCCCGAAGAGCTTCAACCCGCGCTCCCCGCAGTCCCGCCGGGACCTCGCCTCCGCGCTGCGCACCAAGGCCGGGCACATTCCGCCGGAGCGGGCCCGCAAGAAGCGGTCGCAGGCCGCCGACGACCGCGAGATCGCCCGGCTGCGCACGGCCATCCGCGCCCACCCCTGCCACGGCTGCGACGACCGCGAGGACCACGCCCGCTGGGCCGAGCGCTACCACCGCCTGCTGCGCGACACCTCGCAGCTGGAGCGCCGTATCGAGGGCCGTACGAACACCATCGCGCGCACCTTCGACCGGATCGTGGCGCTGCTGACCGAACTGGACTACCTGCGCGGCGACGAGGTCACCGAGCACGGCAAGCGGCTCGCCCGGCTCTACGGCGAACTCGACCTGCTGGCCAGCGAATGCCTGCGCGAGCGCGTCTGGGAGGGCCTCAACCCGGCCGAACTCGCGGCCTGCGTCTCGGCGTTGGTGTACGAGGCGCGCGTCGGGGACGACGCCATGGCGCCCAAGCTGCCCTCCGGCAAGGCGAGGGCCGCGCTCGGCGAGACGGTCCGGATCTGGGGCCGGCTGGACGCGCTGGAGGAGGAGTTCCGGATCAACCAGACCGAGGGAGTCGGCCAGCGCGAGCCGGACCTCGGCTTCGCCTGGGCCGCCTACATGTGGGCCTCCGACAAGGGCCTGGACGAGGTGCTGCGCGAGGCGGAGATGCCGGCGGGCGACTTCGTGCGCTGGTGCAAGCAGGTCATCGACGTCCTCGGGCAGATCTCGGCGGCCGCTCCCATGGAGGGCTCGACCGTGGCGAAGACTGCCCGTAAGGCTGTCGACCAGTTGCTGCGGGGCGTGGTCGCCTACTCGTCGGTGGGCTGATCCTGCGTACGGGGCGCGGGTGATCTGTCGCTGGTCGCGCAGGTCCCCGCGCCCCTTCGGCGCGTTCGTCGGGCGCCCGGTCCGACGCTGATCCCGGATGTACGGGGCCGACCGGCTCGACGGTGCTCGGGCTGTCCGGGAATTCTCTTTTCACTCATCACGGTGAGTGACTTTCGCACGCCCATACGCCGTCACGGGCTGTGTTCGAATGATCTCCGAGCGTGCAAATGGGGCCGAGCGTACTCCTGTTGCATGGGCGATTTCAGGTGCTTGCCGAATATGACACGGCGATGATCCGGTCGGACTAAGCTCGCCCGCGGCGCACCGAGTTGAGGTGAATTCGTGCGCCTGTTCCCAAACATCCAGAAGATCCCGTCAGTTCCATGAACCTTCCCCCCGAAAGCTCCTCTGACACCCAGCCGATTCGTCTCAGAAGGCATCCATGGTGAGTGTTCGAAAGCCCTCCGGTGGCCGTGAACGTCCTTACGCGCGCGTGCTGTTGCTCCCGGCCATAGTGATGGCCGCGGCGACCGGGGCCGCCGCCGCCCTGGTACCGGCCACGGCCCGGATCGCCGTCGGCGGGTGCGGGGCCGTGGCCGTGCTGCTGGTCGTCGCCACGGGCGCCGAAGCCCTTCGCCGCGGACGCAGGCTCCGCGAGGCGCAGGCCGAGCACGCCCGTCACACCGCGTATCTGGAGCGCCGCCTCGTCGCCCATGACGAGGAGATCGTCCGCCTCGGCACCGATGTCCTGCCCACCGCGCTGCACCGGCTGCGCTACGGAGAACCGCTCCGCGAGGTGATGCGCAAGGTCATCGACCTCGACCCCGAACTGCGCCACATCCCCGAGTCGCAGCGCACCCTGCTGCACAACGCGCTGCGCGGCGCCGACCACGAGATCTCGATGCGGGACGCGACCGAGCGCTCCTTCGTCAGCATCGCCCGCCGCATCCAGGCCATCGTCCACCAGCAGGCCAACGAACTGCGCGAGATGGAGGAGGACCACGGCCGCAACCCCGAGGTCTTCGACGACCTGCTGCGCCTGGACCACGGCACCGCGCTGATCGGCCGCCTCGCCGACACCATCTCCGTGCTCGGCGGCGGCCGTCCCGGCCGTCAGTGGCCGCTGCCCGTCTCGCTGTACAGCGTGCTGCGCGGTGCCATGTCCCGGATCCTGGAGTACCGGCGCATCGAGCTGAACTCCATCGTCAACATCAACATCAAGGGCACGTCCGTCGAGCCGATCATCCACGCGGCCGCCGAGCTCCTCGACAACGCCACCCGCTACTCGCCGCCGTCGACCAAGGTGCACGTCACCGCCGCCGAGGTGCAGACCGGCGTCGTCATCGAGATCGAGGACGCCGGCGTCAGCCTCAGCGAGGAGTCCCGCGCCCGCATCGAGAAGGCGATCACGGACGCCATGGCGGGCGACGACGCGGAGAACCTGGGCTCCAGCCCGCGCCTCGGCCTCGCCGTCGTCGGCCGGCTCTGCAAGGCCTTCGACATGCAGGTCTCCCTGCGCGCGTCCGCCTACGGCGGCGTCCGCGCGATCCTCGTCGTACCGAGCGTCATGACGACCACCGAGCCCGGTGTCGGCGCCGCCCACGGCATCGGTGCCACCGCCGTGCCCAAGCCCGAACTCGGTGCGGTCGAGGGCCCGAAGCGCCCGCCCAAGAAGCGCCGCCCCACCAGCCCCCGCATCCCCGCCGGGATCTCCATGGAGGACGACGTCCCCGAGGTCACCGAGTGGACGGCAGGCGGACTGCCGCAGCGCCGCAGCCGGGTGAAGACCCCGCTCAGCCAGCGGATCGCCGAGCAGGCCGCCATCGAGCGCGCCGAGCGCGAGGGCAGGCCGACCATCTGGTCCCAGCCCAAGCCCGAACCCGAGCCCGAGATGGACCCCGAGCTGAAGAAGCTGCGGGAGCGGCCGCCCGGCATGTGGGTCGACGACTTCTGGAACGGCCTGAAGAAGGGCATGCCCGAGGACGCCACCGCGGCCGAACTGACCGACTTCACACTGAACCCCACCGCGTACCAGCACCTGCTCAACGATTCGGACACCGTTACTGAGGCCGCCACCGAGGCCGACGACGAGGGGGACCTCAAGTGATCCAGCAGCGAGGCAACTTCGACTGGATGCTCAAGCAGCTCAACGACGGCGTACCGGGCATCGAGATGATCGTGGTCCTCTCCGCCGACGGACTGCGCATCGCACGTCACGGCGGCGACCCCGACGCCGCCGACCGGGTGGCCGCCGCCTGCGCGGGTGTACAGAGCCTCGCTGGTGCCATCATCCAGGAGATCCCCGGCGCCGGTGAGATGAAGCTCGTCGTCATCGAGATCGACGGCGGCTACTTCTACCTCATGAACGCCGGCGCCAACGCCTACCTCGCCGTGCTCGCCGACGTGACCTGCGAGCCGGGCCGGATGAGCGGCATGATGCGCGACCTCGTCGTCCGTGTGGGCGCCCATCTCACCAGTCCGCCCCGGCGGAACGGGCAGACCGTATGACTCCTCCACAACGCAAACGGCGTCAGCCGCCGCCACTGCCGCCCGCGCCGCCCCCGCCCTCCCCACCGGCGGAGGGCGAGGCACCGCGCAGGTACCCCGAGCGCCTGTACACCATCGCCGGCACCGACGACGGCGGGCGGGCCGAACTGGACCTGGTCACATTGATCGTGGCGCGCGCCGCGCCACCGCCGTCCGCCTCGCCCGAGGAGGCGGCAGTACTCCGGCTCTGCACCGCCCCCTTGTCCGTGGCCGAGCTCTCGGCCTACCTCAATCTGCCGTTCAGCGCGATGACCGTCCTGATCACCGAGCTGATCACGACCGAACTGGTGCAGGCGCGCGCCCCGATCGTCCGCCAGGCGGTCGCCGACCGTTCCATCCTCGAAGCGGTGATGCATGGACTTCAACGGCTCTGAAACCTTCCCCGGCCCACGCACCGAGGACCATCTGCCGCACACGGCGCAGGCCGCGGTGAAGATCGTGATCGTGGGCGGCTTCGGCGTCGGCAAGACCACGATGGTCGGCTCGGTCAGCGACATCAGACCGCTGACCACCGAGGAGACCATGACCCAGGCCGGCATCGGGATCGACGACAACTACGGCTCCGACTCCAAGACGGCCACCACCGTGGCCATGGACTTCGGCCGCATCAGCATCACCGACAAGCTGGTGCTCTACCTCTTCGGCACCCCCGGCCAGGAACGCTTCTGGTTCCTGTGGAACGGCCTGTTCGAAGGAGCGCTCGGCGCGGTCGTCCTGGTGGACACCCGGCGCCTGGAAGTCAGCTTCGACGTCATGGGGCGCCTGGAGGAACGCGGGGTCCCCTTCGCCGTGGCGGTCAACTCCTTCCCCGACGCGCCCCGTTACCCGGTCGAGGAACTGCGCACCGCACTCGATCTTGCTCCGGAGATCCCGATCATGGAGTGCGATGTGCGCCGCCGGGCCTCCAGCAAGGACGTGCTGATGACCCTGATGCGCTTCCTGCACTCGCTCGCCCTGTCCGGCGCCCTCACCTGACCCGCACCCGCCCTGCCCCCCACCTACCGTCTTCCGTCCCGGAGCGACACTGTGACGCCTGAATCCCAGTCCCTGACCGGCACTAACCCCACGTCCGGCCCGCCGCCGGGCTGCCCGGCGCACGGCCGGGGCCCCGGGGGACTGCACCGGCTCTACGGCCCCGACGCGGCCGACCTCGGTGACCTCTACGAGTGCCTGCGGGAGGAGCACGGCGCCGTGGCCCCCGTGCTGCTGCACGACGACGTACCGATGTGGGTGGTCCTCGGGCACGCCGAGAACCTGCACATGGTGCGCAGTCCCTCCCAGTACACCCGCGACAGCCGGATCTGGACCCCGCTGCAGGAGAGCATGGTCAAACCCGACCACCCGCTCATGCCGCACATCGCCAGGCAGCCCATCTGCTCGCACGCCGAGGGCGACGAGCACCAACGGCTGCGCGCGGCGGTCACCGGCGCCATGTCGACCATCGACCACCGCAGCATGCGCCGTCACATCGGCCGCTACACCCAGGAACTGGTCAACGGCTTCTGCGAACGGGGCCGGGCCGACCTGGTCTCCCAGTTCGCCGAGCATCTGCCGATGGCCGTCATGTGCGAGATCCTCGGCATGCCCGAGGAATACAACGACCGGATGGTGCAGGCCGCCCGTGACGCGCTCAAGGGCACCGAGACCGCGATCCAGAGCCATGCCTACGTCATGGACGCGCTGAGCCGGCTCACCACCCGCCGCCGCGCGAGGCCCGACGACGACTTCACCAGTCACCTCATCACCCACCCGGCGGGGCTGACCGACGACGAGGTCCGCGAACACCTGCGTCTCGTCCTGTTCGCGGCCTACGAGGCCACTGCCAACCTGCTCGCCAACGCGCTGCGCATGGTCCTCACCGAGCCGGGATTCCGCGCCCAGCTCAACGGCGGCCAGATGACCGTGCCGGAGGCGATCGAGCAGTCCCTGTGGGACGAGCCGCCGTTCAGCACCGTCCTCGGCTACTTCGCCAAGCAGGACACGGAGCTGGGCGGCCGGCGCATCCGCAAGGGCGACGGGCTGCTCTTCGCGCCCGCCCCGGGCAACGTCGATCCGCGCGTCCGTCCGGACCTGTCCGCCAACATGCAGGGCAACCGCTCGCACCTCGCCTTCGGCGGCGGCCCGCACGAGTGCCCCGGCCAGGACATCGGCCGTGCCATCGCCGACGTCGGCGTGGACGCCCTGCTGACGCGGCTGTCGGACATCCAGCTGGACTGCCCCGAAGAGGAGCTGAGCTGGCGGTCCTCCATCGCCTCCCGGCACCTGGTGGCCCTGCCGGTGCGCTTCGAACCGAAGCCCCAGCAGGACGTGCAGCGTCCGCCCAGCCCCGCGCCCATCCCGGCGCAGCGCGCCACCTGGCAGGTCGGCACCCCGGGCGCCGAGCCGGCAGCCGCCGCCGAGCCCCTGCCCGCTGCGGCACCGCCCGTTCCCGAGCCTCCCGCGCCGCAGCCGGCCCGCCGCGGGAACCTGTGGCGGCGCCTGCTGCGCTGGTGGCGCGGCGAGTGACCATGCGGGGGGCGGCGCGGCGGCCGAGCACACGGGTCGGCGCCCTCGAGCACACGGGGCGGCGCGGCGGCTGAGTGCACAGGGGCGGCGCCGCCCATATCCACACGGGGCGGCGCTGTCAGGGCTCCGGGTCGGCCCACTGTGCCGGGGCCGACCACGCCGCGAGCGTCCGCCCGCTGACGAACGTGTGCTCCGCCCCCGTGACCGGATCGGTGAACTCCAGCCTCCGCGCCAGCAGTTGCAGCGGGCGCCGGAAGTCGCCGGCCGGCACGGGGGCGGTCACCTCCGGATACAGCGGGTCGCCGAGGATGGGCACGCCCAGCGCGTTCAGATGCACCCGCAGCTGATGGGTCTGACCGGTCTCGGGGACGAGCCGGTACCGGCCCAGCCCCGCCCGGTGCTCGGCCAGTTCCACCCGTGTCACCGCGTTCGGCTCGCCCTCGACCTCCCGGGCGGCCGGCACCCCGCGCTCCTTCACGATCCGGCTGCGTACGGTCCGGGGCAGGGCGAGCGCGGGATCGTACGGCGCCACGGCCTCGTACTCCTTGCGCACCCGCCGGTCGCTGAACAGCGTCTGGTACGCCCCGCGCTCCTCGGGCCGCACCGTGAACAGCACCAGACCGGCGGTGAGCCGGTCCAGCCGGTGGGCGGCGGTGAGCGCCGGAAGATCCAGCTCGTGGCGCAGCCGGGCCAGCGCGGTCTGCGCGACGTGGCTGCCACGCGGGGTCGTCGCGAGGAAGTGCGGCTTGTCGGCCACGACGATGTGCGCATCCCGATGGACCACCTCCAGCGGGAACGGCACCGGAACCTCGTCGGGCAGCTCCCGGTGGAACCACACGAACATCCCCGGCTCGTACGGCGCGTCCGGCGCCACCGCCCGCCCGTCGGCCGCCACGACCAGCCCCGCGTCGAACATCTCATCGACCATGCCGGGCCCGGCCCCCGTCAGCCGCTCCACGAGATACTCCCGGACGGTGGCCCGTGTGCCGCCGAAGGGCAGCCGCACCCGCACCGGGTCGACACCGTCGCGCTGGGGAAGCGGGGCGGGCGGGGGTGGCGTACGGCGTCTCATCGCGACCCAGAATACGGTCGGGCCGGTGAATGCCGGTTGAGCCGGCGGCCCGCTCCTCGGCAGGATGCCGATCATGCCTTTCCTCACCCGCCCGGTCCTGACCGCCGGAACCCTCACCCGCACCTCGCAACCCACCCTCCCGACCGGTGACGGTCTGCTCCTGCGCCCCTGGCGGGCCGGGGACGCGCCCGCCGTCCACGCCGCCTTCCAGGACCCGGTCCTGCACCAGTGGCACATCAGGTCCTGCGACTCCGAGGACGAGGCCGCCGCCTGGATCGGGGAGTGGCAGCGGGCCTGGGAGAAGGAGGACAACGCCCAGTGGGCCGTCGTGGACGAGGTCACGGGCGAGCTGCGGGGCAGGGTCGCCCTGCGGCAGATCCTGCTCGGCGACGGCGTGGCCGAGGTCGCCTACTGGACGGTTCGGGAGGCCCGCGGCCGGGGCGTCGCGGCCCGCGCCGCGACCACGGTGACCCGCTGGGCCTTCGAGGAGATCGGCTTCCACCGCCTGGAACTCATGCACTCCACCGTCAACGAGGCGTCCTGCCGCGTCGCCGCCAAGTGCGGCTTCGCCCTGGAGGGAACCAAGCGCAGCGCCCTCCAGCATCCGGACGGCTGGCACGACATGCACTTCCACGCGCGCGTACGCGGTGACTGAACCCCGCTCGCACCGGCGGTCGGTGCGGGCAACTGCGGGGCCGGGTCCGCCATCTGGCCGGTGACATGATGGGGAGCCGTTCTCCCGCGCCCCGAGGTGAAACGCCATGCCACCGTACGAGCTTGCGGACCGACTCGTCGTCGGCGTCGCCTCCAGCGCCCTGTTCGATCTGGAGGAGTCGGACGCGGTGTTCCGGGAGCAGGGGGAGGAGGCCTACCGGGCCTACCAGGAAGAGAACGTGGACACCACGCTCCGCCCCGGGGTTGCGTTCGCGTTCATCCAGCGGCTGCTGTCGCTGAACGACCTCGGTGACCCCGGCGACCCCCTCGTCGAGGTGATCATCCTCTCGCGCAACGACCCCGACACCGGTCTGCGGGTCATGCGCTCCATCCAGACCCATGACCTGCCAATCACCCGGGCCGTCTTCATGCAGGGGCGTTCCCCCCACCCGTTCATGACCGCCTTCAACATGTCGCTGTTCCTGTCGGCGAACGGGGACGACGTGCGCGAGGCGGTCGCCGCGGGCCTGCCCGCGGGACATGTCCTCGGCTCCCCGTACGCGGACGACCCCGCCGACCGGGATCTGCGCATCGCCTTCGACTTCGACGGCGTCCTGGCGGGCGACGCCTCGGAACAGGTGTACCAGGCGGGCGGTCTGGAGGAGTTCCGCGCCCATGAGGCCCGCAATGCCGCGACTCCGCACGATCCCGGGCCGCTGCGCGACTTCCTGGCCAGTGTCAACCGGATACAGCGCCGTGAGGAGCAACGGCGGCGTGACGATCCGGACTACACGATCCGGGTGCACGTCTCCATCGTGACCGCGCGCAGCGCGCCGACGCACGAGCGTGCCGTGACGAGCCTGAAGAAGTGGGGTGTCACCGTCAACGACGCCTTCTTCCTCGGCGGCATAGAGAAGGGCGCCGTCATGAAGGTGCTGAAACCGCACATCTTCTTCGACGACCAGGTGACCCACGTGGAGCGCACGTCCCGGACCACGCCCAGCGTGCACGTGCCCTTCGGCAAGATCAACGAGACGGCGTCGTGAGCGGAGCAGCTCCGGTGCGGCCTTCGAGCGGCCTCCGAGCAGCCCTGGAGCCGCCCTATGCGGCCGCCGCGCCGCCGCTCTCCTGCTCGGCCTCGATGCGGGCGTTCCAGTCCCGCTTGGAGGCCTGCCAGCCGTCCTCGTTGTGGCCCAGGCGCCAGTAGCCGGAGATCGAAAGGTCCTCGCGCGGGATCTGCAGGTCGACCCGCAGCATCCGGCGCAGCTCCTTCACGAACGAGGCCTCACCGTGGACGAACGCCTGCAGTCGGCCCTGAGGGAACGAGAGCGCGCGCACGGCCTCCAACAGGGCCTCGCCCACCGGCCGGTCCCCGCGGTGCAGCCAGACCACGTCCGCATCGGAGTCGATCTTCTGCTCCTCCTCGGGGCCCGACACCTCCACGAAGGTGTGCGCCCGGGCGCCGGCGGGCAGTGACTCCAGGGCGCGGGCGATCGCGGGCAGCGCGCTCTCGTCACCGACGAGCAGATGCCAGTCGGCGCCCGGGTCGGGCGCGTAGGCGCCACCGGGACCCATGAAGTGCATGATCTCCCCGGGCTGGACCCGGGCGGCCCACGGTCCGGCCAGACCCTCGTCGCCGTGGAGCACGAAGTCCAGGGTCAGTTCGAGGTTCTCCGGGTCCCAGGCGCGCACCGTGTACGTCCGTGTGACGGGCCACTGCTCGCGGGGGAACTCGGCGCGGATCCGCTCCAGGTCGAAGGGCTCCGGATAGGTCACGCCCGGGGGGCCGAACAGCAGCTTCACATAGTGATCGGTGCAGGTGTCCGCCGCGAGACCGGCGAGTTGCTCGCCACCGAGCACCACGCGCTGCATGTGCGGGGTGAGCCGCTCGGTGCGCACCACCCGGGCGGTACGGGGCTTGCGCGGCTGTCGTCCCGGACGCTCTGCCATCACGGCCTCCTGCTGCATTGGTTAGGTTTACCTAAGTTAGCATCTCTCTTTCGTCGGCAGGGGTTTCGCAGGGGCAAGGTGAACGCGTTTTGCCAGAAGATTCCGTTGTGAATCACTCGCCGAGCGTCGTCAGCAGCCGCTGCAGGGAGCCGCCCAGTCCCCAGCGTGCGGCCAGCGCTTCCAGGCCCGCGGGGTCGCGCGGGGTGCGCGGCAGCGCGATGTCCACGTCCGGCAGCGGCACGTCGTCCGCCACCCGCACCACCTTCGGCGCGACCGCAACATACGGCCGTGCCTCGGTCAGCCGCTTGCGCTGCGACGGCGTCAGCTTCGCCCGCGGATCGTCGACCGCCGCCATGATCCCCGGCAGATCGCCGAACTCGGCGAGCAGCTTGGCGGCCGTCTTCTCGCCGATCCCGGCCACGCCCGGCAGGCCGTCGCTCGGGTCACCGCGCAGCAGCGCCAGATCCGCGTACCCCCGGCCGTCGACTCCGTACTTCTCGCGCAGCACCGCCGCGTCGGTCAGCTGCAGCGTGCCGACCCCCTTGAGCGGGTACAGCACCCGGATCCCCCGCTCGTCGTCGACCAGCTGATAGAGGTCGCGGTCGCCGGTGACGATGTCCACCGGGCCGTCCGCGCGCGCGGTGAACGTGCCGATCACATCGTCCGCCTCGTACTGCGCGACCCCGACCCGGGCGATGCCGACCGCGTCCAGCACGGCCTCGATGACCGGCACCTGCGGGGAGAGCGTGTCCGGCACCTCCTCCTCGTCCGGCCCGCCCTCGTGCTCCGCCGCGACCCGGTGCGCCTTGTAGGTGGGGATGAGGTCCACCCGCCACTGCGGCCGCCAGTCGGCGTCCATGCACGCCACCAGCTGCTCGGGCCGGTGGTCCTTGACCAGCCGGTCGATGAAGTCCAGCAGCCCCCGCACGGCGTTCACCGGGGTGCCGTCGGGTGCCTTCACGGAGTCCGGCACACCGAAGTAGGCGCGGAAGTACAGGGAAGCGGTGTCGAGAAGCATCAGTCGTCCGGTCACGCTCGCATCATGCCGCACGGCACTGACGGCCACTCGGCGCGAGGGGCAGGTCGCTGTGAGCTGTGCCGCTTAAAAGTTTGACCAAAGAGCTTCTGGAGGGGCGCGGCCTCCGTCCTGTCCCGCCCCCAGACGAGAGGTACGTGTCATCCAGGCTTGAGGCCGAGCATCTGTTCAAGGTGTTCGGCAGACGACCGGACCAGGCAGTGGAACGGCTGCGACAGGGCACCGACCGTGAGGAGCTGTGCGCCGACGGCACCACCGCCGCCGTGATCGACGCCTCCTTCCGCGCGGAGGCCGGCGAGATCTTCGTCGTCATGGGCCTGTCCGGATCCGGCAAGTCCACCCTGCTGCGCATGCTCAACGGCCTGCTGGAGCCGACCGCGGGCCGTGTGCGCTTCGACGGCGAGGGCCTGACGGCGCTCACCGACCGCGACCTGCGTGAGCTGCGCTCGAAGAAGATCAGCATGGTCTTCCAGCACTTCGCGCTCTTCGCGCACCGCAGCGTCCGCGACAACGCCGCCTACGGCCTGGCCGTGCAGGGCGCCCCGCGCCGAGCGTGAGCGCCGCGCCGACGAGGCGCTCGCCCTGTGCGGCCAGGCCGGCTGGGAGGACTCCTGGCCGACGAGCAGTCCGGCGGCATGCAGCTGGGGGTGCCCCCAGGCCCTCAAGGCACTGGGGGAGCGTGGGCCTCGCCCGCGCCCCCGCCACCGACGCCGACCTGCTCCTGATGGACGAGTCCTTCAGCGCTCTGGACCCGCTGATCCGCCGCGACATGCAGGACCAGCTCCTCGAACTGCAGAAGACCCTGAAGAAGACCATCGCCTTCATCACCCACGACCTCGACGAGGCCATGCGCCTGGGCGACCGCATCGCCGTCATGCGCGACGGCCGCATCGTGCAGACCGGCACCGCCGAGGACATCCTGCTGCGCCCGGCGAACGACTGCGTCGCGTCCTTCATCCAGGACGTCGACCGCTCCCGCGTGCTGACCGCCGCCGTGGTGATGGACACCGAGGTCCGCGGCGACGAGGCCGACTGCGGCTGCGAGACGGCCACGCCCGGCACGCCGTTCGCCGAGCTGTGCGCGATCAGCGCCCGCCTCACCCACCCGGTCGCCGTCCTCGACGCCGACCGCGCTCGTGGGCGTCGTGCCCCGCCGGCGCCTCGTCGGCCTCCTCGGCGACGAACTGGGCGAGGCCGCCGAGGCGTTCGGCACCACCCCGCGCGACATCCTGCTGCGCGTCCGGCTGCCGCTCGCCCTGCCGACCATCATGGCGGGCGTCAACCAGGTGATCATGCTGGGCCTGTCCATGGTCGTCATCGCCGGCATGGTCGGCACCGGCGGCCTCGGCGGCGCGGTCAGCGAGGCCATCGGGCGGCTCGACATCGGCTTCGGCTTCGAGGCGGGCGTCGGCATCGTCGTCCTCGCCGTCTACCCGGACCGCATGACGGGCGCGCTCGGCACCCAGCTCTCCCCGCCGGGCCGCCGGGCCGCCGGGCCGCCGCGGAGGCCCTGCCGACCGCGTGGTCCTACCGGCCGCGCCCGGCGGTCGCCGTCACCGGCGTGGTCGTCCTTGCGCTCGTCGCGGGCGGCCTCGGGATCTTCGGCTCCTCCTCCGGCACCTCCGAGGCCTCCGGCACGAACGTCGGCAAGGGCAGGGGAGATCAGGGTCGGGTACATCCCGTGGGACGAGGGCATCGCCTCCACCTTCCTCTGGAAGGAACTGCTGGAGCGGCGCGGCTTCAAGGTCACCACCACCCAGTACGCCGCAGCGCCCCTCTGCACCGGCCTCGCCACCGGCCGGCTCGACTTCCAGACCGACTCCTGGCTGCCGACCGCGCACGCCGAGTACTGGAAGAAGTACGGCGACAAGCTCGACGACCTCGGCAAATGGTACGGCCCCACCTCCCTGGAGCTGACCGTCCCCTCCTGTGTGAAGGACGTGAACTCCCTGGCGGACCTGAAGGACCACGCCTCCGAGTTCGGCGGCAAGATCGTCGGCATCGAGCCCAGCGCGGGCATGATGGGCATGCTCAAGAACAAGGTCCTCAAGGAGTACGGCCTCGACGGCACGTACGACGTGGTCGACGGCTCCACGCCCGCGATGCTCGCCGAGCTGAAGCGCGACTGTGCCAGGAAGCAGCCGGTCGTCGTCACGCTCTGGTCGCCGCACTGGGCGTACAGCGACTATGACCTGAAGAAGCTCAAGGACCCGCGCGGCGCCTGGGGCAAGGGCGACGGCGTGCACACCCTCGCCCGCAGGGGCTTCGCCGCCGACAACCCCGAGGTCGGCGCGTGGCTGAAGGACTTCTCGATGACCGAGAAGCGGCTCACCGGCCTGGAGGCGCAGATCCAGAAGGCCGGCAAGGGCAGGGAGCAGGACGCGGTGCGCACCTGGCCGGGGCAGCACCCGGGGCCGGCCGACGCCTGGGCGCCGGTTGCCCGGGCGGGTGCCGACAAGCAGGCGGCTGGTGACCTGACCGGCCCGGACCGCCATCCGAGGGGCGGGTGTCGCCGTACGTCCATTGACGGGCGTGGGGCGCCGCCCGCCCCTCGCAGTGTCCGGACCCCCCGGTGCACGGCCCCTCCGGCTACGGCAAGGATCCGGCCAACTACAGAGCGCCATGGACCCCGCCCCGGTGGGAACACGGACGCCCCCTCCCGCCTTGAAGCAGGAGAGACCCGTCCCGCACGGGCGGCCGTCGCACTGGCGAGAACCGTGGGGTACGGGCCCCCGGGTGTGTCAGGGATGTGACACCCGCGTGAATCGGTTTGCCGAACATGCGTAGGGTGCAGACAACTCTTCGGAGGTGTGCCCGGCGACGGGCACCCTGTCGACAGCGCGACGAGCGAAGGAGGGAGCCGGAGCGATGGGCGACCACAAAGAGCAACAGCCCGTGCGGGTGGGCGCGGCCGTCCGGCGGCGTCGCCGTGCGCTCGAACTCACCCTCGCCGTCGTGGCCGAGCGCAGCGGCCTGTCCGTGCCCTTCCTCAGCCAGGTCGAGAACGACCGCGCCCGCCCGAGCCGCACCTCCCTGGAGAAGCTGGCCGACGCCCTGCGCACCACGGCCGTGGAACTCCTCGCCGCCGCCGACCCGGCGTGCAGCGTGGACGTCGTACGCGCCGACCCCACCGCCGAGGGCGAGGGCGACGTCACCCCGCGCACCCGCTCCCTGGTGCGCGGCCACCACCAGCTGCACGCCTCCGAGTTCACCGGCGACCACGAGGCCGGCCGCGAGTTCCAGCACCGCAACGACGAGCTGATGTACGTCGCCGACGGTGCCGTCGAGATCGAGGCCGAGGGTCGCGCGTACCGCCTCGGCCGCGGCGACACGCTGTACCTCACCGGCGGGGTCCGGCATCGCTGGCGGGCGACTGTCCCCGACACGCGGGTCGTCGTGGTGGCGGTCGCCGAACACATCGAGGCCGTGCAGGACAGGGCTCGCTAGGTGCGGTGCGGGGTGGGCCGTCGGTCTTGTGCGGGTCCGTCGTGGTCGATCGCGCAGGTCCCCGTGCCCCTGGGGGGCGCTGCCCACGCCGAGGCCGCATAGTGCGGGTCGTCTCCCTTGTCCCGTCCCTCAGCGAGGCGGTGGCCGTGACGCTGCCCGGGGTGCTCGTCGGCGCCACGGACTGGTGCAGCCACCCGGCCGACCTGGAGGTCACCCGTATCGGCGGTACCAAGAACCCCCAGGTCGACCGCATCCTCGCCCTCGCCCCCGACCTGGTGATCGCCAACGAGGAGGAGAACCGCGCGCCCGACCTGGACGCTCTGCGCGCGGCGGGCGCGCAGGTGCTGGTCACCGAGGTGCGCACGGTGCCCCAGGCCTTCCGGGAGCTGGACCGCGTCCTGATCGCGTGCGGCGCGCGGACCCGGCCCCGCTGGCTGGAGGAGGCGGAGGCCGCCTGGGCCGCGCTGCCGGAGCCCGCGAGCCGTACGACGGCCGTCGTGCCGATCTGGCGCCGCCCCTGGATGGTCCTGGGCCGCGACACCTTCGCGGGCGACGTCCTGGCCCGCCTCGGCGTCCGCCACCTGTACGCCGCCCACCCCGACCGCTACCCCCGCATCCCCCTGGACGAGCTGCGGGCGGCCCACCCGGACCTCGTCGTCCTGCCGGACGAGCCCTACCGCTTCACCGCCGACGACGGCCCGGAGGCCTTCCCCGGCCTGCCCTGCGCCCTGGTCTGCGGACGGCACCTCACCTGGTACGGCCCCTCGCTGGCCGAGGCGCCGCGGGTGCTGGCGAAGGCCCTGCGAGCAGCTCGCCGCTGAGCAGGCCCCGTACCGTCCCGGCCGAGGCCGCGAGCCATGCGGTGACCAGCATGGCGTAGAGGCCGACGGCCAGGGCCTCGTACCCGGCGAGCCCGGTGTGCCGGGCGAGGGCTGTGGCGCCGGTGACACAGGTGCCCACCGGGAAGGTGAACGCCCACCAGGTCATGGCGAAACCCATGCCCTGCCGCCGGGCCCGCACCACGTGCGCGGCCGCGAGCGCCAGCCACAGCACCGCGAACCCCATGACCGGCACCCCGTAGAGCACGGCGAACACGTCGAGGCCACGGTCGTACGGCGCCGGTACGACCCCGGGGGCGTCGTCCGCGATCAGGCCGAGCGCGGTGGTCGACTGGCCGAGCGGGCCGAGGACCAGGAACAGGGTCGGGGTGAGCGCGAGCGGCAGCGGGCCCGAGGTGATCAGCCGGGCGAAGACCAGGGGCAGCATCAGCAGCGTGGCCAGCAGGCTCAGCCCGAACAGCGCCAGGCACGCCAGCAGCAGGGTCTCCCGGGGCTGCCCGGGCGGCAGGTACGGCACGAGCAGCGGACCCAGCGCGGCGGAGACCATCGGCGCGACGAGCGGCAGCAGCCAGACCGGGGTGGCCTCGGAGGGCTCGACGCGGTGCCGGACCGCCATCAGGTACGGCACGGCGACGGCGGCGGTGAGCCCGATCGCGGTACCGGCGGTGAACAGCACCGTGTCGAGGGCGACGGCCGGGCCGGTGCCGATCCAGTCCCGGCCGACGGTCACGGCCCCGCCGCCGACCGCGAGCAGGGCCATGGACAGGCAGCCGTAGAAGGGGGCCACGGCGGGGTCGAGGAGGTGGGCGCGGGCCTGGTCGCGATGGTGGGCCCAGTGCCGGGCGCGGGCGGTCAGCAGGGCCGCCAGCAGGAGGGAGGCCAGTGCCCAGACGGCCGTGCAGAGCCCGCGCAGTGCGCCGAGGTGCACGGGGAGAGCCGCGCCGGCCGTGCCGACGACGGAGGTCCCCATGACGGCGGCGTACCAGTTGGGACCGAGGTGCCGCACGCGCACGGCACGGGCGGCGGGAAGGGAATGTACTGCGGTGACCATGAGTCCACCCTCACGCCGCCTGTTGCCGCTGACCAGGGGGTTCACATCTATCAGGGCATAAGCTGGTTTTATGAGTGAGGAGTATGCGACGGACGGCGGCCGGCCCGGTGGCTCACTGGCGCACCGGGTGCCGGACCTCGGCGCGCTGGAGCTGCTGCTGGCCGTGGCACGGCTGGGCAGCCTGGGCGCGGCCGCGCGGGAGGTCGGCATCACCCAGCCGGCCGCCAGCAGCCGCATCCGCTCCATGGAACGGCAGCTCGGCGTGGCGCTGGTCGACCGCTCCCCGCGCGGCTCCCGGCTCACGGACGCGGGCGCCCTGGTGACCGACTGGGCCCGGCGGGTGGTGGAGGCGGCGGCCGCCTTCGACGCGGGCGCGCGGGCCCTGCGCGACCGGCGTGACTCGCGGCTGAGGGTCGCGGCGAGCATGACCATCGCCGAGTACCTGCTCCCGGGCTGGCTCCTCGCCCTGCACGCCGAGCGCCCCGACACGGCGGTGTCGCTGCTGGCGGGCAACTCGGCGAAGGTCGCGGAGCTGTTGCTGGCCGACGACGCGGACCTGGGCTTCGTGGAGGGGCTCACGGTCCCGGCGGGTCTGGACTCCGCGGTCATCGCCCGCGACCGCCTGATCGTCGTCACGGCCCCCGGCCACCCCTGGGCCCGCCGCCGGCGCCCCGTGACGGCCGAGGAGCTGGCCGCCACACCGCTGATCCTGCGCGAGCGGGGCTCCGGCACCCGCCAGGTCCTGGACACGGCCCTGGGCGGCCTGGCCCGCCCCCTCATCGAACTGTCCTCGACCACGGCGGTGAAGGCGTCGGCGGTCAGCGGTGCGGGCCCCTCGGTCCTGAGCGAACTGGCCGTGGGGGAGGAGCTGGCGTTGCGGCGCCTGGTGAGCATCCCGGTGGAGGGGGTGTCCCTGCGCCGCGACCTGCGGGCGGTGTGGCCGACGGGGCACCGGCCGACGGGCCCGGCCCGGGAGCTGCTGTCGCTGACGCGGCATGTACCGGGCCCGTCCGGAGGGTGAGGCGGGGCGGCTCAGGCCGATGCGGCGGCGTCCCGGCCGACCGGGCCGGGCGGGAGGCTCGGCGACGCGGCTTCGACCAGCGCCCGCATCACCCGCAGGTCCTCGGCCGCCTCCGGATGCCACTGCACCCCGAGCACCCACCCGTCGCCCGACGGCAGTTCGATCGCCTCGACGGTCCCGTCCTCCGCCTGGGCGGACGGCCGCAGCCGGGCACCGAGCCGGTCCACCGCCTGATGGTGGTAGGTGGGTACGGAGGTCTCCTCCGGGACGATCTCCCCGTACAGCGTCCCCGGCTCCGGCTTCACCCGGTGCCTGCCGAACACGCCGACCGCCTCCGTGTGCCCGTCCAGGTGCTGTACGAGCGTGCCGCCGAGAGCCACGTTCAGCAGCTGCATGCCCCGGCAGATCCCCAGCAGCGGCACGCCCGCCGCCAGCGCCGCCCCGATCAGCGCGAGTTCCCACGCGTCCCGCTCCGGCGCGGGCGGCCCGGTACGCGGTGAGCGCTCGGCGCCGTACCGGGACGGATCCACGTCCGGCCCGCCCGCGATCACCAGCCCGTCCAGGCGCTCCACCGCCGCGGCGGCCCGCTCGGGCGCGTCCGGCGGCAGCAGGAAGGCGAGCCCTCCAGCCCGCTGCACCAGCCGCGGATAGCCGGACGGCAGCAGCACGGCGTCCAGTTCCCACACGCCCCAGCGCGCACCGGCCTCCAGATACGTGCTCACACCGATCAGCGGTCGTACGGTCATGCCGCCCTCCAGGAAAACGAAAGGTCCACACTCATACCTTTGCAGAGCCGGCTCACGCCAGGAAGCCCCGCAGCAGCGCCGCCGTACCCGCGCAGTGCTCGCGCATCATCTCCCGCGCACCGTCCGCGTCCCCGTCCAGCACCGCCTCCACCAGCGCGGTGTGCTGGCGCTGCGAGTGCTCCAGGTTGCGCACCAGCAGCGGGATGCAGTCCAGCAGGTCGTTGACGGTCGCCCGCACCGCCGCGTACTGCGCGGTCAGCGACGGCGAACCGCACAGCTCGGCCAGCGTCAGGTGCAGCAGCGTGTCCAGCCGCCGGTAGTCGGCGAGCGGGGCCTCATGGGTCCGGTCCAGGGCCTCCCGCAGCCGGCCGGCCTGCTCGTCCGTCAGCCCGTGCGCCGCGCACAGCCCCGCCGCACCCACCTCGAGCACCTCGCGGAAGCGCAGCACGTCCTCGATGTCGACCTCGGCGATCCGCCGCCGCAGCTCGTCCTCGCCGCCCGCGTCCGCGCGCGGCAGCACGAACGTTCCGCCGTACCGCCCGCGCCGCGACTCCAGCAGGCCCTGGTCCTGCAGCACCTTCAGCACCTCGCGCAGGGTCACCCGGCTGATCCCGAGCCGCTCCGCAAGCTCCCGCTCGGCGGGCAGCCGTTCGCCGCCCGGCACCAGGCCGAGCCGCACGACCTGGAGGATCTGCTCCAGCGCCTCCTCGAAGCCGTTGCCGGCCCGCACCGGCCGCAACACCGGAGTCAGCCGGTCGGTACCCAGCTGCTCGCGGAGTTCCCTCGGATCCACGTCCTGTGACATCCGGCCGTACCCCCTTCCCAAGCAATGGTTCTCGGCAATACCTTATGGCTCCCGGCCCCGCCGTAAAACGCGAAGCAGCCTAAGGAGGCTCTCCCCGTGGCAGACCGCACACCCCCGCTGAGCGTCGAGGAACTGCACGCCCTCGTCGCCGGCGGTGAGATCGACACTGTCGTCCTCGCCTTCCCCGACATGCAAGGGCGGCTGCAGGGCAAGCGGTTCGCCGCACGGTTCTTCCTCGACGAAGTACTCCAGCACGGCACCGAGGGCTGCAACTACCTTCTCGCCGTCGACACCGAGATGAACACCGTCGACGGCTACGCGATGTCCTCCTGGGACCGCGGCTACGGCGACTTCGCCATGCACCCCGACCTCGCCACCCTGCGCCGCATCCCCTGGCACCCCGGCACCGCCCTGCTCGTAGCGGACCTCGCCTGGAACGACGGATCCCCGGTCGTCGCCGCCCCGCGCCAGATCCTGCGCCGCCAGCTCGACCGCCTCGCCGAACTCGGCTACACCGCCCAGGTCGGCACCGAGCTGGAGTTCATCGTCTTCAAGGACAGCTACGAACAGGCCTGGGACGCGGGCTACCGCGGCCTGACCCCGGCCAACCAGTACAACATCGACTACTCCATCCTCGGCACCGGCCGTATCGAGCCCCTGCTGCGCCGCCTGCGCAACGACATGGCCGGCGCGGGCCTGACCGTCGAGTCGGCCAAGGGCGAGTGCAACCCCGGCCAGCACGAGATCGCCTTCCGCTACGACGAGGCCCTGCGCACCTGCGACCAGCACGCCCTCTACAAGACCGGAGCCAAGGAGATCGCCGCCCAGGAGGGCGTCTCGATCACCTTCATGGCCAAGTACAACGAGCGCGAGGGCAACTCCTGCCACATCCACCTCTCGCTCGCCGACGCCGACGGCGGCAACGCGATGGCCGGGGGCCACGAGGAGGGCATGTCCGAGGTCATGCGCCACTTCCTCGCCGGACAGCTCGCGGCCCTGCGCGACTTCTCCCTCCTCTACGCCCCCAACATCAACTCCTACAAGCGGTTCCAGCCCGGGTCCTTCGCCCCCACCGCCGTCGCCTGGGGCCACGACAACCGCACCTGCGCCCTGCGGGTGGTCGGCCACGGCCGCTCCCTGCGCTTCGAGAACCGCCTTCCCGGGGGCGACGTCAACCCCTACCTCGCCGTCGCCGGGCTCGTCGCGGCCGGTCTCCACGGCATCGAGCAGAAGCTGGAGCTGCCCGAGCCCTGCCCCGGCAACGCCTACACCGCCGACTTCGAGCACGTCCCGACCACCCTGCGCGAGGCCGCCGAACTCTGGGAGAACAGCCCGATCGCCAAGGCCGCCTTCGGCGACGAGGTCGTGGCCCACTACCGGAACATGGCACGCGTCGAACTGGAGGCCTTCGACGCCGCGGTCACCGACTGGGAGCTGCGCCGCTCCTTCGAACGCCTGTGAAAGGTCATCACGTGTCCGACCCGCACGAGCTGAAGGTCCTCAACCCGGCCACCGAGGAGGTCGTCGCCACCGTCCCCGCCGCCGGCGCGGCCGAGGTGGACGCCGCCGTCGCACGGGCCGCACGCGCCCAGGAGGCATGGGCCGCCCTTGCGCCCGCCGACCGCGCCCGCCTGCTGCGCCGCTTCGCCGACGTCGTCGACGCCCACGTCGACGAACTGGCCCACCTGGAGGTCCGCGAGGCCGGCCACACCCTCGGCAACGCCCGCTGGGAGGCCGGCAACGCCCGCGACCTGCTGCTGTACGCGGCCGGCGGCGCCGAACGCCTCCTCGGCAGGCAGATCCCCGCCCCCGGCGGCTGGAACGTCACCTTCCACGAACCACTCGGCGTCATCGGCGTGATCGCCCCCTGGAACTTCCCCATGCCGATCGCCGCCTGGGGCTCCTTCCCCGCCCTCGCCGCGGGCAACGCCGTCGTCCTCAAGCCCGCCGAGACCACCCCGCTCACCGCCCTGCGCCTGGCCGAACTCGCCCTGGAGGCGGGCCTGCCCGAGCACGTCCTCCAGGTCCTGCCCGGCTACGGCCACACCGCGGGCCGCGCCCTGGTCGACCACCCCGACGTGGCCAAGATCGTCTTCACCGGGTCCACCCGCACCGGCCGCGAGGTCATGGAGCGCTGCGCCCGGCTGGTCAAGCCGGTCACTCTGGAACTCGGCGGGAAGAGCCCCAACGTCGTCTTCGCCGACGCCGACCTCAAGACCGCCCTCGACCCCTTCTCCTTCCTGGACAACTCCGGTCAGGACTGCTGCGCCCGCACCCGCATCCTCGTCCAGGAGTCGGTGTACGAGGAGGCCCGCGACTTCCTCGCCGACGCGCTGGCCACCGTCGTGGTGGGCGACCCGGCCGACGAGAAGACCCAGATGGGCCCGCTGATCTCCCGGCAGCAGCTGGACCGCGTCCGGTCCTACGTCCCCGAGGACGCCCCGGCCCTGCGCGGCAGCGCCCCCGACGGACCCGGCTTCTGGTTCCCGCCGACCGTCCTCACCGGGGAGCGGCCGGACAGCGCGGCGGCCCGCGAGGAGATCTTCGGCCCCGTCGCCGTCCTCCTCCCCTTCACCGACGAGCAGGACGCGATCCGGCTCGCCAACGACACCCCCTACGGCCTGTCCGGCTCCATCTGGACCCGGGACGTGGGCCGCGCCCTGCGCGTCTCCCAGGCCGTCCGGGCGGGCAACCTGTCCGTCAACTCCCACTCCAGCGTCCGCTACTGGACCCCCTTCGGGGGCTTCAAGCAGTCCGGCCTCGGTCGTGAGCTGGGCCCGGACGCCCTGACCGCCTTCACCGAAACCAAGAACGTCTTCATCAGCACGGAGGGCCCCGCACAGTGACCGACACCACCGTTTGCCGCCGCCTGGTCGGCCGTACCGCCGTCGTCACCGGAGCCGGCAGCGGCATCGGCCTCGCCGCCGCCCGCCGCCTCGCCTCCGAGGGCGCGCAGGTCGTCTGCGCCGACGTCGACGAAGCCCGCGGCAAAGCCGCCGCCGACGAGGTCGGCGGGCTCTTCGTCAAGGTCGACGTCACCGACCCCGAGCAGGTCGAGGCGCTGTTCAAGACGGCGTACGACACCTACGGCAGCGTCGACGTCGCCTTCAACAACGCCGGCATCTCCCCGCCCGACGACGACTCCATCCTGGAGACCGGCCTGGAGGCCTGGAAGCGGGTCCAGGAGGTCAACCTCACCTCCGTCTACCTGTGCTGCAAGGCCGCCATCCCGTACATGCGCCGCCAGGGCAGGGGCTCCATCATCAACACCGCGTCCTTCGTGGCGAGGATGGGCGCGGCCACCTCCCAGATCTCCTACACGGCCTCCAAGGGCGGCGTCCTCGCCATGTCCCGCGAACTGGGCGTGCAGTTCGCCCGCGAGGGCATCCGCGTGAACGCCCTGTGCCCGGGCCCGGTCAACACCCCGTTGCTCCAGGAGCTGTTCGCCAAGGACCCGGAGCGGGCCGCCCGCCGGCTCGTCCACATCCCGCTCGGCCGGTTCGCCGAGGCCGAGGAGATCGCCGCCGCCGTCGCCTTCCTGGCCAGCGACGACTCCTCCTTCGTCAACGCGACCGACTTCCTCGTGGACGGCGGAATCTCGGGCGCGTACGTCACCCCCCTGTAGAGCCGTGAACCCCGGCAGCGGCCGCCCCACCCGGCGGCCGCGCCGCCCTCTCCCCATGCGCGGGGTCGCCGTCTGTATCGATCTCGTCACATGGCGTCAGAGCGCGTGGAGAGTCCCCACAATGTGCGCAGGGGCACACAAGGGGGAGGGGTTCCATGGAAATCCGGATCAGCATCGACGGCGATGGCGACGACGGCGATTCGGCGCTCGCCTGGCTCTATCGCTGGCTCGCCCGTGACGACGCCCTGATGCGTGAGACCGACCTCTCCCTGGTCTCCGCCGAGCCCCTGCCCGGCGAGCTGGGAGCGGTGTTCGACGTGATCAACGCCGTTGTCGCCGACGGAGTGGCGCTGGCCAATCTCATCGTCGCGGCCCGGAACGGAGCGCGAGCCAGGCGAGCCGGTCCGGAGAACGGCAGCCTGCGGTTCGAGGGGCGCGGGGTGACGGTGATCGTCGGCCCCGGCTCGGACCTGTCCGACGAGGAGATCGTCGCCCTGCTGCGCGGTCCCGAGGACCCCGGGGGCGCCGGTGAGGGTTCATGACCGACGACGCGTCACCGCTGTCGGACCCGAACAGCTCCAGAGTGCTTCTGGTGGGCACCTCCACCTACCAGTCCGGGAAGCTCGAGGACCTGCCGGCCGTCAGGAACAACGTGGAAGCCTTGCGTGATGCCCTCACGGAAGGCCTTTGGCGACTGCCGGCGGCGAACTGTGTCACGCTGCTGGACCCGCCCGACGCCGCCACCGTCATCGACGAGCTGAATCATGCGGCCGGGGCCCGCGACACGGTCGTCTTCTACTACGCCGGGCACGGTCTCATCGATGTCCGCGGCGACAAGGCCCAGCTTCTGCTGACCCTGCCCACGTCGTCGGAGGACGAGCCGCACCGCTGCCTTGCGTTCACCGATGTCAGGGACGCGCTGACGCGGGTGCGGGCCAGGCGCAGGGTGGTGATCCTCGACTGCTGCTTCGCGGGCCGCGCCGACTCCCTCGGTGACTCGGGCTCGCTGGGCCGCTCGCGCGACGTCGCGGGCAGCTACCTGCTGTGCGCGTGCGGCCCGACCCACAAGGCACAGGCTCCCAAAGGAGCCACGTACACCGGCTTCACCCGTGCTCTCCTGGAACTCCTCGACCGCGGCGTCGCGGGTGCGGGCCCCGTCCTCGACATGAACACGGTCTTCGAGTGGCTCGTGAGGGAACTGGGCGCCGTCGGTCTGCCGGCGCCGCACCAGAGCAACACCGCACTCGGCGGACGCATCGCCTTCATCGTCAATCGTGCCGAGGTCGCCCCCGGCACGCCCCCCTCCTCGCTGCTCCCCTCGCGCCGGCGGCCGGTGCTGACCAGACGGCGCGCGCTGATCACCGTCGCCGGTCTGGCCGCGGCAGGCGCCGGTGCCGGATTCGTCCTGCGTGACTTCGCCGCCGCGGGTGACGGAGGGGTCTCGCGGCCGGGAGAGCAGCGCTGGCGCCACCACTTCTCGGCGACCGCCCTGGTGCTGGCCGGTGACCGGATCGTCTTCGGCCTGCTGCAGGACGGCCGGGTGGTCGGACTCCGGCCCGCCGACGGAGAACTGCAGTGGGAGGCGGACCTGCGTGGCTCGCTCAACCGCTCGTCCGTGGTCAAGGGACTCGCCCTCGTGTCCCTGGCCGACACCCAGGAACACGGTGTGCTGGCCGCCGTCGACGGCGACGGCAGAAAACGCTGGACCCTGCGGACGAACGGCTGGCCCTGGTACCAGACAGAGGGGCCCAACGACGAGATATACGCCGTGACCAGCGCCGGATGGATCCACCGGGTCGACCTCGACACCGGGAAGTCCGACTACGCCCAGAAGATCTCCGGGCAGCTCAACGAGGTCGCCGCCGCCGACAACCAGCTCTACGTCTCGACCTACCGCGACGGTCTCATCGCCCTCGACGCCGCCAAGGGCACCCCCAGCTGGACCCACCCCACCAAGGGGTTCGTGCCCGGTGCGGCCGTCGACTCCCGCCAGGTGTACCTCACGGTCGGACACGGCACGGACCGGTCCTCCTTCGGCGGGCAGCTCGTCGCCCTGGACGCCCGGAAGGGGCAGGTCCGCTGGAGCCACACCTTCGACAGCCTCATCCAGGTGGGACCGACCCTCGCCGCGGGCCGGGTGCTCGTCACCGACGGCCGGGGCACCCTGCACGCCTTCAGCGCCACCGACGGGCAGCGCACCTGGCAGCAGGACGTCTCCGGTGACCTCTCCAGCCGCGTCACACACGACGGCGAGACCGTGTACGCGGGCACGACCCAAGGGGTCACGGCCCTGAGCCTCAACACCGGCGAGATCCAGTGGGTGACACAGGTCGTCGCCGATCCACCCACCACGGAGTACAGCAGCGCCCAGCCGGTCATCGACGCGCACACCGTCTACCTCGCCTACAGCGACCGGACCACGAGCGGCACCAACTGCGACATCTTCGCTTTCAGCCGCTAGCCGCTAGCCGCTAGCCGCTAGCCGCTAGCCGCTAGCCGCTAGCCGTCAGCCGTCAGCCGTCAGCCGTCAGCCGTCAGCCGTCAGCCGTCAGCCGTCAGCCGTCAGCCGTCAGCCGTCAGCCGTCAGCCGCCGGCCGCAGCGCCGGTGCCGCCGCACGTGCACTCAGAGGAAGGTCCGTCCCTCACCCCGGTACGTCGGCACGGTGGCCGTCACCGCGTCGCCCTCGATCAGATGCAACGTGTCGAACCGCTCGCACAGTTCGCCCGCCTTGGCGTGCCGGAACCACACCTTGTCGCCGATGAGCAGGTCGTCGGCGGGCGCACCGAGCAGCGGGGTCTGCACCTCGCCGGGGCCCTCCTGCGGGTCGTAGCGCAGACCCTCCGGCAGGTACGGCACCGGCAGCCGGTCGGGACCGGCGACGCCGGAGGCCGGGTAGCCGCCGCCGAGCACGGTGACGACACCCACCCCGGGCCGCCGTACGACGGGCTGGGCGAAGAGGGCGGCCGGACGGCCGTCGAACGACGTGTAGTTGTCGAAGAGCCGGGGCACGTACAGCCCCGAACCGGCCGCGATCTCGGTGACCGCGTCCTCGGCGGCGGTGTGCTGCACACTGCCCGTGCCACCGCCGTTGACGAACTCCAGGCCTGGCGCCACGGCCCGCACCGCCCGCACCACGGCGGCGCGTCGCTCGGCCAGTTCACGCCGGGCGGTGGCCTGCATCAGCCGAATGGCCCGCGAGCGCAGCGGTCGCCCGGCCACGGCGTCCCCGACCCCGGCGATGTGCCCCTCGTACGCCATGATTCCCACCAGCCGGAACCCCGGCCGCCGGGCCACGGCCCGGGCCAGCTCGGCGAGTTGGGCCGGCGAGTACAGCGGCGAACGCAGCGCCCCCACCCGGATGCGGCCGCCCAGGAGCTTCAGCGACGTGTCCAACTCCAGGCAGACACGCACCACTTCACGGCCGCCGTCGCGGGCCGCGTCGACGAGGTCGAGCTGGGCGACGTCGTCGATCATCACGGTGACCGCGTCGGCGAGCTTGGGATCCGCGGTCAGCTCCGCGAAGCCCGCACGGTCGGCGGACGGATAGGCCAGCAGGACGTCGTCGAAACCGGAGCGGGCGAGCCACAGCGACTCGGCCAGGGTGAACGACATGATGCCCTGGAAGCCGTCCTTGGCCAGGACACGCTCCAGCAGGGCCCGGCAGCGGACCGACTTGCTGGCGACCCGGACGGGCTTGCCGGCGGCGCGGCGGACGAGGTCGTCCGCGTTGGCGTCGAACGCGTCCAGGTCCACGATCGCGACGGGGGCGTCGAGGTGGGCGGTGGCCCGGTCGTAACGGGCCCGATCAGCGGCAGGCGCAGTCATGACGGAAGCCTGCCAGACAGGATTACCGCAGGGTAGGGGGACGATCCGGGCAGATACCCCGGCCTGGCGGACTGGTTCTCTTTCTCTCCGGGACAAGCCGTAGAGTGACGCGCACGTACGGCGGAACGCATCAGGCCGCTTCGCCTGAACCGGGATGCCGGTCCAGCCGTACGGGTATGCGTGCCCGGACGGAGTTCTCCCACCGGGCGCGGCCAGGAGCACGACGGCCCGCGTACGAGGAAACGGCCCGGGCACGAGGAAACGGGGGGTGCATGAGCACGGAAGCGCGCCGCGCCCCGATTCCTCCGCGCCCGTCGACGCCGCCTCCCGGCCACACCCGGACTCCCGGCCACACCCCGGACACCACCTCTCCCACCCCCGCCACGCCGCCACCGGGCACGCCCGCGGGGTCCGTCGAGATCCCGATCGCCTACGGGCCCCTCACGGAGCCGGCGGTGCGCCGCGTCCCGGGGGCACAGCACCCCACGCCCCCGGCCGCGCCGGGCGACGACGACTTCGCGGGCGACCTCGACGACGAGCCCTCCGTGTTCGCGCCGCGCACCGCGCGCAGCACGTCCGCTCCGGTGACGGGGGAGGTGACGGGGGAGGGGCAGCCGCAGGCCCGGCGCACCGAGGGAGCGACCGAAGCGGACCGTCCCCGCACCGCCGCCTCCCGCCCTTCCGCCGCCTCCCGCCCTTCCGCCGCCTCCCGCCCTTCCGCCGTCTCGCGCCCTTCCGCCGTGCCCGAGGCCACCCGCCCGGCGAGCCCGCCGCCGCCTCCCGCCTCGGCCCGCTTCCCCGACACCCCGCCGAGCGCGGGCCGCAAGCCCCACGACCCCGACCCCGGCACGTCCGCACCGCCGCGCCCGGTGCAACTCCCCGGGAGCCGGCCCCGCCGCTCCGAGGCTCCGTCAGGCGCCGCCGCTCCTACCGTGCCGCCGCGCCCTGCGCGCGACCCGGGGGCATCTCGTCCTGCGGGGGCTCCGTCGGGTGCGGCCGCCCCGACTACGCCGCCGCCCCCTGTGCGCGACCCGGGGGCGTCTCGCCGCCCCGAGGCCCCGGCGGGTGCTGCCGCTCCTACCGTGCCGCACCGCCCTGTGTACGACCCGGGGGCGTCCCGTCGTGCCGAGGCCCCGGCCGAGTCCCTGTCGGAGACGACCGCTCCGCTTCGGCGGATCCCGTCGGCGTCCGGGCGGCAGCGCCCTGCGCCCGTGCCGTCGCCCGCCTCCGGGCGTCCGGGGTCCGCGCAGGGGCCTGCCTCTGGGAATCCGGGTTCCGCGCAGGGGCCCGCCTCTGGGAATCCGGGTTCCGCGCAGGGGCCTGCCTCTGGGAATCCGGGTGCCACGCCGTTCCCCGTCCCCGGCCGCGAGGGTTCCCCGACCGCGCCACCGCGCCCTGCGCGCGAACCGAGGGTGTCCCGCCGCCCCGAACCCCCGGCCGAGTCCCCGTCCGAGACGACGACCCGGCTGCGGCCGATCCCGTCGGAGGCCGGGCCGGAGCGCCGGGGTGCCGCGGCCACGGCCGGCTCCGGCCGTCCGGCTTCGCCCTCCCCGGTGCCGTCGCCCGTGCCCGGTGCGCGTGAGGTCCGGACCGCCTGGAGCCCGAGCGACCCGCCCCACCCCGCCGGTCCTCCGTCGGCCTCTCCGGATCCCGCGTTCTCCTGGAGCGCAGGGGCTGCCGCCCGCCCCGTCGCGTCCTTCGGGGCGCCCGAGGGGTACGACGAGCGGACGCGGACCCGTCCGGCGGGGGCGCGGGTACGGCCCCGCACCGCCGCTGCCGCCGCCTGTCTGGTCCTCGGGCTGGGCCTCATCGGCGGTGCCGTGACCGGGAGTTGGCTCACCGGCGACGGCGGGGACGGCACGGCCGGCAGCGGTTTCAGTGCGGCTGCGACGCTGTGGCACAGCGTGCCCGTCGACCAGCTCTTCCCGCCCACCGTCCAGGGCACCGGAGCCGGACCCGGCGGCGCCGACCGGACCTGGACGCGGATCGCCGTCGCCCCGGACAGCGGCTGCTCCGACGCCTTCGACCCGCTGCTGCACAAGGTCCTCGCCCCCCTCGGCTGCCAGCGGCTGCTGCGCGCCACCTACACCGACGCCACCCAGACCTACGTCACCACCGTCGGCCTGCTGTTCACCAAGGGCGACGCCGCGAGCATGTCCGCACTCGCCGCCCGCTTCCGCGACCAGCACCTGGACCGCCGCAGCGACCTGATGCCCCGGCCGTACGCCGCCAAGGGCACCGCCGCGGCCGGCTTCGGTAACAAGCAGCGCGCCACCTGGACCCTGTCCGTCCTCACCGATGCCCCCGTCGTCGCCTACGCCGTGTCCGGCTGGGCCGACGGCCGCACCGTCGACTCGCCGCAGCCCGCCGCGGGCGCCACCGGTTCCGCCGCCACCGCGGCACCCGCCCAGGCCGGCCTCGGCAACGAGGCGCAGGGCCTGGCCGACCGCATCGAACGACGACTGCGCCAGAGGGTCGGCTCGGCCTCGGAGAGTCCGTCATGACGCGGTCGAAGGGCGGCAGCCGCCGCAGGGGCCCGGTCGCCGCGTCGGCGAGCCTGCTGCTCGCCGGCTCCCTCGTCCTGCTGCCGTCGACCGCCGCGTACGCCGACGGCATCCGTGCCCAGCAGTGGGGGCTGTCCGCCCTCCGCCTCGACGAGGCCTGGCGCACCACCAAGGGCCGGGGCGTCACCGTCGCCGTCCTGGACACCGGAGTCGAGGCGAACCACCCGGACCTGGCCGGCAACGTCCTGCCCGCCAAGGACATGATCGGCTTCGGCGCCGGGCCCGGCGACCGCACCTGGGCGCGGCACGGCACCGCCATGGCCGGCATCATCGCCGGACACGGCCACGGACCCGGTGACGCCGACGGCGTCATGGGGGTCGCCCCCGAGGCGAAGATCCTGCCCGTGCGGGTCATCCTCGAGGACGGCGACCCCGCCCGCACCAAGGCCCGCACCACCCGTGGCGACGCCCTCGCCGACGGCATCCGGTGGGCCGCCGACCACGGCGCCGACGTCATCAACCTCTCCCTGGGCGACGACTCCGACTCCGCGCACCCGGAGCCGAGCGAGGACGAGGCCGTGCAGTACGCCCTGAAGAAGGGCGTGGTCGTCGTGGCCTCCGCGGGCAACGGCGGCGACAAGGGCGACCATGTCTCCTACCCGGCCGCCTACCCGGGTGTCATCGCCGCCACCGCCGTGGACAAGTACGGCACGCGCGCGTCCTTCTCCACCCGCCGCTGGTACGCCGCGGTCAGCGCGCCCGGCGTGGGCGTCGTGATCGCCGACCCCGACCACAAGTACTACGAGGGCTGGGGCACCTCGGCCGCCTCCGCGTTCGTCTCGGGCGCGGCGGCCCTGGTGAAGGCGGCCCACCCGGACCTGGCCCCGGCCCAGATCAAGAAGCTCCTGGAGAACACGGCCCGCGACGCCCCGGTGGGCGGCCGCGACGACTCGCGGGGCTTCGGCATGATCGACCCGGTGGCCGCTCTCAAGGCCGCGGCGCGTCTCAAGCCCCAGCATCTGCGCCCGGCGTCGTACCACGACAAGTACTTCGGCCCGGGCCCGGACAGCCCCGAGGCCACCGGCTCCGCCTCCGACTGGGCGGGCCCCCTGGCGGGCAGTGCCGGTGGAGTTCTGCTGGTGGCGGCGGTGGTCCTCTGGAGAAACCGCAGGGCCACCCCCTGACCCTCCAGGGGCGCGGGGCCGTGTCGAGGTGCGGCACCGCCGCATGGGCGCGCGGCCGCACACCACCCGCAGCGCACCACCCGCACGCGCCGAAGGACGAGCACCCCTACGACGCGGAGGCGAACCCTGTCACCGCCGCCTTCGCGGCCGCCTCCACCAGAGCGATCCCCTGCGCCTGAGTCACCGCTCCCCTGGACAACACGGCCACCAGGAAATCGGTCCCGTCCACCGTCACCCGCCCGATGCTGTTCACATCCCACAGTCCGGTCGCGCTGCGCGGCATCCACCCGTTCTTCAGCGCCCACGAGGACCCGACGGCCGCCGCCGACACGCCCCACTGCTGATCGGCCTCCACACCCTTCATCAGCCCCTGGGCGTACGTCCGGGAGGCCGCGCTCAAGAGCGACTCCCGGCCGAACACCTGCTGAAGCAACACCAGTTGATCGGTGGCCGTGGTCTGCGTCAGCCCCCACAGCCCGCCGTCGCCCCCCGAGGTCGCCGAGAGGCCGAAGCGCTCGTTCGCCGCGTCCAGCCCCCCGGCCCGCCCGATCGTGTGCCACAGGGCCGTCGCGGAAGCGTTGTCGCTGTTCTCGATCATCTTCGCGGCGTACTGCCTCTCGGCCGCCGTCAGCCGCCGCCCCGCGTCCTGCGCCTGCAGCAGCAGCGTGGCCAGGATGTCGACCTTGACGATGCTCGCCGTGTCGAAGGCCGCCTCGCCGTACGCGGCGCTCTCGCCGGAGTCCGGCTCCAGCACCGCCGCCGACACCTGCGCTCCCCACGGCACCGTCACCGATGCCATGGCCTTCGACAGCAACGCCTTGCGGTCCACGGCCGACGGCGACGTCGCGGGTTCCACCGATGCCTCCTCGCCCGCCGCGGCCGAGGAGGAGGCCGACGGCTGTGCCGCCGACGATACGGCTCCGGCACCGGAGTGCGCCCGCGCCTTCACGTAGACCGTGCCGCCCGCCGTGACCCCGCCCACGGCGACGACGGCGAGCACGGTGTGCACAAGGGGGCGGCGGCGCCGCGAGCGGCGGGCACGGCGACGGCCGGCTCCGGAGGACTCCATGCCCGCGATGCTCGGGGCGCGGACTGTGCGCCCCGTTGGACGGAGGTGAGATCTGCGTCAGGGAATGCTGAGATTCCCGTGAAGGAGCCGACGGCCCGGCACCCGGCCCCGCACGAAGCCGGCCGCATCCCCCCGATAGGGTCGGTGACCGTGGCGAACAAGAACATTCCCGACCCCGGCTTCTCCGACGACGACGGCTCCGCCGACCCCCGGCTGAGCATCGCGCTCGCCGCCTGGGCCGAGGACCGCACGGCCGTCGGCCCGGTCCTTGCGGCACTGAAGGGCGCCCGGCTCCTGGTGCCCGTGGTGGCCCTGCTCGGCGAGGTCGAGGAGGACGAGAACGGGCTGCGCCGCGAGAAGACGAGCGACATGGCCGTGCCCACCCTGAAGGCCGGCGGCCGCACCGCCCTGCCCGCCTTCACCTCCACCGACTCCCTGGCCCGCTGGGACCCGGCGGCCCGCCCCGTCGCCGTACCCCTGCACCAGGCCCTGCAGGCCGCCGCGCACGAGAAGGCGGACACGGTCGTGCTGGACCTCGCCGGACCGGTGCCCTTCGAACTGACCGGCCCGCTGCTGCTCGCCCTCGCCGAGGGCCGTACGAGCACCGACCCGCTCGACGACCCGGCCGTCGTCGCGGCGGTGCGCGCCGCCGTGGCCGCCGAGCCCGCCGTACTGCGCGCCCACCTGGGACCCGGTCAGGCCGACGGGACCCTCGTCCTCGTCCTCGACCCGGCCGCCGCACCCGCCGAGGCCGCCCGCGCGGTCGCCGAGCGGCTGGCCGCCGACGACACACTGAGGGCCCGCCTGGTGCGGGGCCTCGACCTGGCACTGCTGCCGGCCGGGACCACCCCTCCGGGCGAGCCCTTGTACGTACGCGGTTGAGACGGGCCGGGGCCTAGCCGTAGACCGGCCCGGTGTACTTCTCGCCCGGACCCTGGCCCGGCTCGTCCGGCACGATCGACGCCTCGCGGAACGCCAGCTGCAGCGACTTCAGGCCGTCACGCAGCGGCGCCGCGTGGAACGAGCTGATCTCGGTCGTGCTCGCGTCCAGCAGACCGGCGAGCCCGGTGATCAGCTTGCGGGCCTCGTCCAGGTCCTTGTACTTGTCGCCCTCCTCGCTCAGCCCGAGCTTCACGGCGGCGGCGCTCATCAGGTTGACGGCGACCGTCACGATCACCTCGACGGCGGGGACCTCGGCGATGTCCCGGGTCATCGCGTCGAAGTCGGTGTTCTCAGGAGGGGTCTCACTCATGCCCCACACGATAGGCGAGACCGGACGGACGCCTTCAGCACCCCCGCCCGGCCCCAATTAGCCCTTGTCAAGCGATCCTGCTAACCTTGTTGGCGACCGGCCGGACACCAGTGTGCTCGGCCCACAAGTGGAGGCTCCGATCTCCCACCTGACCGTCCCCCGGGACGGCGGGTCATCCGGTCAGGCGGCCACCATCGTTCCGTACGGACGATGGAGCCGCCCGATTCGCGCCCCGCGATCATCGCGGCGGTGCTCCGGTTGCTATGGGAGCCCCGCCTGTGATCGTCCGGGGCATTTTTTGTGCTTCGGCGCGGTTAGGTCTCACGAAAAGAGACGTACGCGGCTGTCCGCCAGACCGCCGTGTGGTGCTACCGAGGAGGATCCATCAGCGCCGAGCCCCGCATCAACGACCGGATTCGCGTTCCCGAGGTGCGACTTGTCGGTCCCAGTGGCGAGCAGGTGGGCATTGTCCCGCTGGCCAAGGCACTGGAGCTTGCGCAGGAGTACGACCTGGACCTGGTCGAGGTCGCGGCGAACGCCCGTCCGCCCGTGTGCAAGCTCATGGACTACGGGAAGTTCAAGTACGAGTCGGCCATGAAGGCCCGTGAGGCGCGCAAGAACCAGGCGCACACGGTCATCAAGGAGATGAAGCTCCGGCCGAAGATCGACCCGCACGACTATGACACCAAGAAGGGTCACGTCGTCCGGTTCCTCAAGCAGGGCGACAAGGTCAAGATCACGATCATGTTCCGTGGTCGCGAGCAGTCCCGGCCCGAGCTGGGCTACCGACTGCTGCAGCGTCTCGCGGAGGACGTCCAGGACCTCGGTTTCGTCGAGTCGAACCCGAAGCAGGACGGCCGCAACATGATCATGGTTCTCGGTCCGCACAAGAAGAAGACCGAAGCCATGGCCGAGGCCCGCCAGGCGCAGGAAGCCCGCAAGGCGGAAGCGAAGGCGAACCCCGGTCGGTCGCAGAACCCTGCCGAGGCTGAGGCGTCCGCCGAGGAGCCCGCCGAGGCGTGATCCTGCGGGACGTCAGTCCCCACGGATGTAACCGATAGAAGAGCGACGCTCCACCGTGCCCGGTTTTCGTGACCGGGCACCGGAGCGCCACCCGACGAGGAGATACGGCGCTATGCCGAAGAACAAGTCGCACAGCGGTGCCAGCAAGCGCTTCAAGATCACCGGCTCCGGCAAGGTGCTCCGTGAGCGCGCCGGCAAGCGCCACATGCTCGAGCACAAGTCGTCCCGTGTGACGCGCCGCCTGACCGGCAACGCCGAGATGGCCCCGGGCGACGCCGCGAAGATCAAGAAGCTTCTCGGCAAGTGACGTACCGGCGCTTGAATCCGAGCGCCGTACGCCAGGACCGGGACCCAGTCGTTTCCGGGTCGTGTGAGTACCCCCACGACCCCGCTACAAGGAGTTAACAAGTGGCACGCGTCAAGCGGGCAGTCAACGCCCACAAGAAGCGCCGGGCGATCCTCGAGCAGGCCTCCGGCTACCGCGGTCAGCGTTCGCGCCTGTACCGCAAGGCCAAGGAGCAGGTCACCCACTCGCTGGTCTACAACTACAACGACCGCAAGAAGCGCAAGGGCGACTTCCGTCAGCTGTGGATCCAGCGCATCAACGCCGCTGCCCGCGCGAACGGCATCACCTACAACCGCTTCATCCAGGGTCTGAAGGCCGCGAACGTCGAGGTCGACCGCAAGATCCTGGCCGAGCTGGCCGTGAACGACGCCAACGCCTTCGCGGCGCTCGTCGAGGTCGCGCAGAAGGCGCTGCCGTCGGACGTCAACGCTCCCAAGGCTGCGTGACGCTGCGCTGGCTTTAGGCCGACGTGACTGAAGGACCCGCAGGCTTACGGCTTGCGGGTCCTGTTGTTGGAGCCCTCAGCTTTCGTTTCGGCTGCGGGCCGGTGGGGGCTGGTCGCGCAGTTCCCCGCGCCCCTTCGGGGCGCGAAACTGAAGCTCTCCCGAAGGTGAAGAAGATGCCCCCCGTCACTCCCGAGCCGATCTCCCCCCGGTCCGCCCGTGTCGCCGCCGCGCGGCGGCTGGCCAAGCGGAACTTCCGGGGCAAGGACCGGCTGTTTCTCGCGGAGGGGCCGCAGGCCGTGAGGGAGGCTGCGGGGCATCAGGGGGCCGACGGCACTCCCACCCTGGTCGAGCTGTTCGCCACCGTCGAGGCCGCGGAGCGGTACGCCGACATCATCGGCGCCGCACGGAACGCGGGCGCCCGGGTGCACCTCGCCTCCGAGGACGTCATCGCCGACATCTCCACCACCGTGACCCCGCAGGGACTGGTCGGTGTCTGCCGGTTCCTCGACACCCCGTTCGAGGACATCCTGGCCGCCCGGCCGAAGCTCGTCGCCGTGCTCGCCCACGTCCGCGACCCGGGCAACGCCGGCACCGTGCTGCGCTGTGCCGACGCCGCCGGCGCCGAGGCCGTCGTCCTCACCGACGCCTCCGTGGACCTGTACAACCCCAAGGCCGTACGCGCCTCCGTGGGCTCCCTGTTCCATCTGCCCGTCGCCGTCGGCGTGCCCGTCGAGCGGGCCGTGGAAGGGCTGCAGGACGCCGGTGTACGGATCCTCGCCGCCGACGGGGCCGGCGACCGCGACCTCGACGAGGAACTGGACAGGCAGACGATGGGCGGCCCGACCGCCTGGGTGTTCGGCAACGAGGCCTGGGGGCTCCCTCAGGAGACCCGCGCCCTCGCGGACGCCGTCGTACGCGTCCCCATCCACGGGAAGGCCGAGAGCCTGAACCTCGCCACGGCCGCCGCCGTATGTCTGTATGCATCGGCCCGTGCACAGCGTGCCCCCACAGGGTGCCGCTCCGTCACCGAGAGCTAGTAGGGTGGCCGGCTCGGGGCCCTGCGCCGGCTGAGAGGTGGGGTACAGGGATGAGCGTGGTCGGCACGAGCACTGCGCCGGACGGGCGGGACGTGCGCCGCACACCCGCGCCCCGGCACGGCGACCGCACCGAGACCGCCCTCGGCATCGATCCCGACCAGCTGCCCGACGGCCTCGTCGTCGCCGACGAGCACGGCCGGGTCGTCTGTTTCAACGCCGCCGCCGCACGCATCACCGACCTGAGCGCCGCCGACGCCCTCGGGCAGCACCTGGACAGGGCGCTGCCGTTGGAGGACCTCGAGGGCAGGCGCTGGTGGCAGCTGACCGACCCCTACGGCGGCCTCGCCATCCGGGTCCGGCAGCCCGAACGCAACCTGCTGCTCCCCGGCGGGCGGGAGGTACTGGTCTGCGCCCGGTACGTGCGTGCCGAACCCCTCGGGCCCGTCCACCGGGTCGTCGTCTCCCTGCGCGACACCGAGGCCCGACGCCGTACCGAGCGCAGCCACGCCGAGCTGATCGCGACCGTCGCCCACGAGCTGCGCTCGCCGCTGACCTCCGTCAAGGGCTTCACCGCCACGCTCCTCGCCAAGTGGGAACGCTTCACCGACGACCAGAAGCGGCTGATGCTGGAGACCGTCGACGCCGACGCCGACCGGGTCACCCGGCTCATCGCCGAGCTGCTCGACATCTCCCGGATCGACTCCGGACGCCTGGAGGTGCGCCGCCAGCCGGTCGACATCGGCGCGGCCGTCGGCCGGCACATCCAGGCCTACGTCGCCGCGGGGCAGCCCGCCGAACGCTTCCTGCTGCGCATCGAGCAGCCGCTGCCCGACCTGTGGGCCGACCCCGACAAGGTGGACCAGGTGCTGAGCAACCTGATCGAAAATGCCGTGCGCCACGGCGAGGGAACCGTCACCATTGGCGTCACGCCCTCGCCGTCCCCGCGCGAGGGTGAGGAAACCGGCACGTCGGTCACGGTGAGCGACGAAGGGCCCGGCATCCCGGAGGAATCCATGAACCGCGTCTTCACCCGCTTCTGGCGGGGCAGCAAGCGCGGCGGCACGGGCCTTGGGCTGTACATCGTCAAGGGCATCGTCGAGGCCCACGGCGGCATCATCACGGTCGGCCGCGCCCCCCTCGGCGGCGCCGAGTTCCGATTTACGTTGCCCGTGGGGGCCCCGGCGTATCTCGCCTGAGAACGCCCGAGCAGCCCGCGGGCGCATTCGCGTTCCTTCACCCCGTTAGACTCGGCCTTTGGCACCTTTGTGTCCTTCACACGGCCCTCGCGAGTCGGTGACGGGGACCATCCGCCAGCCAATCGGAAGCACGGGAAGAGATGTCGGCACCGAATAAGTCGTACGACCCTGTAGAGGTCGAGGCGTTGAAACCGGAAGAGATCGAGCGCATGCGGGACGAGGCGCTCGCCGCCTTCGCCGCCGCGGGTTCCCTCGACGCGCTCCACGAGGCCAAGGTCGCCCACACCGGCCCCGCCTCCCCGCTGGCCCTCGCCAACCGCGAGATCGGCGCCCTGCCCCCGCACGCCAAGGCCGAGGCCGGCAAGCGCGTCGGCATGGCCCGCGGCGCCGTCAACAAGGCCCTCGCCGCCCGCCAGGCCGAGCTGGAGGCCGAGCGTGACGCCCGCGTGCTGGTGGAGGAGGACGTCGACGTCACGCTGCCCCACGACCGCGTCCCGGCCGGCGCCCGGCACCCGCTGACCACGCTCTCGGAACGCATCGAGGACGTCTTCGTGGCCATGGGCTACGAGGTTGCCGAGGGCCCCGAGGTCGAGGCCGAGTGGTTCAACTTCGACGCCCTCAACATCGGCCCTGACCACCCGGCCCGCGGCGAGGCCGACACCTTCTTCGTCGAGGCACCGGACGGCACCGCCGAGTCGGGCGTCGTACTGCGCACCCACACCTCGCCGGTCCAGATCCGCTCCCTGCTCGGCCGCGAGCTGCCGGTGTACGTGATCTGCCCGGGCCGCGTGTACCGCACCGACGAGCTGGACGCCACGCACACCCCGGTCTTCCACCAGGTCGAGCTGCTCGCCGTCGACGAGGGCCTGACCATGGCCGACCTCAAGGGCACCCTGGACCACATGGTCCAGTCGCTGTTCGGCGAGGACATGAAGACCCGGCTGCGCCCGAACTTCTTCCCCTTCACCGAGCCGTCCGCCGAGATGGACATGGTGTGCTACGTCTGCCGCGGCGAGTCCGTCGGCAACCCCGACCGTCCCTGCCGCACCTGCTCCAGCGAGGGCTGGATCGAGCTGGGCGGCTGCGGCATGGTCAACCCGCGGGTGCTCGCCGCCTGCGGCGTCGACCCGGAGAAGTACAGCGGCTTCGCCTTCGGGTTCGGCATCGAGCGGATGCTGATGTTCCGCCACAACGTCGAAGACATGCGAGACATGGTCGAGGGTGACGTCCGGTTCACCCGGCCGTTCGGGATGGAGATCTGATGCGGGTCCCGCTTTCTTGGCTGCGGGAGTACGTCGACCTGCCGGCGACCGAAACCGGCCGCGACGTCCAGGCCAAGCTCGTTTCGGCAGGCCTTGAGGTCGAGACCGTCGAACACCTCGGCGCCGACCTCAAGGGCCCGCTGGTCGTCGGCCAGGTGCTGACCATCGAGGAGCTGGAGGGCTTCAAGAAGCCGATCCGCTTCTGCACCGTCGACGTCGGCCAGGCCAACGGCACCGGCGAGCCCCAGGAGATCGTCTGCGGCGCCCGCAACTTCGCCGTCGGCGACAAGGTCGTCGTGGTTCTCCCGGGCGCCACGCTGCCCGGCGGCTTCTCCATCGCCGCCCGCAAGACGTACGGCAGGACGTCCCACGGCATGATCTGCTCCAGCGACGAGCTGGGCATGGGCGACGACGGCAACCACGGCATCATCGTGCTGCCGCCGGAGACCGAGGTCGGCAAGGACGCCGTCGACCTGCTGGAGCTGGTCGACGAGGTCCTGGACATCGCCGTCACCGCCAACCGCGGCGACTGCCTGTCCATCCGCGGTGTCGCCCGCGAGACCGCCATCGCCTACGGCCTGCCGCTGCGCGACCCGGCCCTGATCGACGTACCGGCCCCGAACGCCTTCGGCTACCCGGTCCAGGTCACCGAGCCGCTCGGCTGCGACCGCTTCACCGCCCGCACCGTCACCGGGCTGAGCCCCGAGGCGCGCTCCCCGATCTGGCTGCGGCGCCGGCTGCAGAAGGTCGGCATGCGCCCGATCTCGCTCGCCGTCGACGTCACGAACTACGTGATGATGGAGCTGGGCCAGCCGCTGCACGCCTACGACCGGAACCTGGTCCGGGGCACCATCGGCGTGCGCCGCGCCGAGGAGGGCGAGAAGCTCGTCACCCTCGACGGCACCGAGCGCAAGCTGCACGCCGAGGACCTCGTCATCACCGACGAGCGCGGCCCGATCGGTCTCGCCGGGGTGATGGGCGGCGCGAACACCGAGATCGCCGACCACGAGGACACCGAGAACGGGGCGAGCGCCACCACCGACGTGGTCATCGAGGCGGCGCACTTCGACGCCGTCTCGATCGCCCGCACGGCCCGGCGCCACAAGCTGTCCTCCGAGGCCTCCCGCCGCTTCGAGCGGGGCGTCGACCCGCAGGCCGCCTCCGCCGCGGCCCAGCGCACCGTCGACCTGCTCGTGCTCCTCGCGGGCGGCACGGCCGAGGCCGGCGTCACCGAGGTCATCGCGCCCTCCGCCCCGCACACGATCACCGTCCCGGCGAACCACCCGGACAAGGTCGCGGGCGTGGACTACGGCCGCGAGATCGTCGTGCGACGCCTTCAGGAGATCGGTTGCGACGTGTACGGGCAGGACGAGCTGATCGTCACCGTCCCGTCCTGGCGCCCCGACATGACCGACCCCAACGACCTGGCCGAAGAGGTCATCCGCCTGGAGGGCTACGAGAACCTGCCCTCCACGCTGCCCAGGCTGCCCTCGGGCCGTGGCCTGACCCACCGCCAGCGGCTGCACCGCCGGGTCGGCCGGGCACTGGCCGGCGCGGGCTACGTCGAGGCGCCGAACTACCCGTTCGTCGCCGAGCAGGTCTTCGACCAGCTCGGCCTGGAGGCCGGCGACCCGGCCCGCCGTGTCGTGAAGCTGGTCAACCCGCTCAACGACGAGGAGCCCGCGCTCCGTACGACGCTGCTGCCGGGCCTGCTGGGTGCCCTGCGGCGCAACGACGGGCGGGGCTCGCACGATCTGGCCCTGTTCGAGACGGGTCTGGTCTTCCAGCCGGGCGAGGAGGCGCGCGCCGCCGGGCACCTGCCCGTCGACCGGCGTCCCAGCGAGGAGGAACTGGCCGAGGTGAACGCGGCGCTGCCGCGGCAGCCGCGGCACGTGGCCGTCGTTCTCGCGGGGGCCCGTGAGCAGGCGGGCTGGTGGGGCGGCGGACGTCCGGCCGGGTGGGCCGACGCGGTCGAGGCTGCGCGGACCGTCGCGCGTGAGACCGGTGCGGAACTGGTGGTGCGCAAGGGGCAGTACGGTCCCTGGCACCCCGGCCGCTGCGCCGAGCTGGTGGTCGTCGCCGACGGCACGGAGTCGGTCGTGGGCCACGCGGGAGAACTGCACCCGCGCGTCCTGAAGGCCCTGGGTCTGCCCGAGCGCACCTGCGCGATGGAGGTGAACCTGGACGCTCTGGAGGCCGTCGGCGACGGTGTCCCGCAGGCGCCGGGCATCTCCACCTTCCCGGTCGCCACGCAGGACGTCGCCCTCGTCGTCGACAGGCCGGTGGCGGCCGCCGAGGTCGAGTCGGCGCTGCGCGAGGGTGCGGGTGAACTTCTCGAGTCCATCCGGCTGTTCGACGTGTACGAGAACGCGGAGCAGCTGGGTGAGGGCAAGAAGTCTCTCGCCTATGCGCTGCGGTTCCGTGCCGGTGATCGGACGCTGACCGTGGACGAGGCTTCGGCCGCCCGGGACGCGGCTGTTGCCCTTGCGGGCGAGCGGACCGGGGCCGTGCTTCGGGGCTGACCGCCGTAGAGGTTCGGTTGTCGGCCGGCTGCGGGGCATCCGTGGCCGGCCGCGCCCACGCGGCGGAGCCGCACAGGAAACACAGCCCCGCGCCCCCCCGGGGGGCGGAGACCGGCCGTCAGCAGCATAAATGCAGGCTGGGCGGGGGGGTATAACACGTT